>JAEXJU010000354.1 GCA_023448955.1 Bacteroidota bacterium | reverse complement strand
TGCGCCAGAATCACGGCATTTTTTTCTTTTTTCAAATCAAGAATCGCCTGCACCAAATCGTCTCCGGTTGGAATTGCAAAATCCTTCAGGTCAAGAAAACCTTTTACAGGCATATTATTAATAGCGGTGTCTAATGTATTTTTCATCTTTATAATTAACTTTAAAGTTAAAAGTTTTTGTTTTTATTTAAACGCTAACAGCAAAGCGCCAATTGCCAAAAGCTATCTATTCGTTGATAAAGTTATTGATTATTTTCTCGACTTCCACTTTTGCGGTGTCCAAATCTGTATTCACAATGATTTTATCAAAGTGTTTTTGGTAAGTCATTTCTTCGCCTGCTTTTTCCACCCTTGTTTTGATGGTTTCTGCGCAGTCGGTATTTCTTTTTATCAATCTCTGTTCCAACTCGGCAATACTTGGTGGCATTACGAAAATCGATAAGGCTTTGTCTCCGAAGATCTCTTTCAGCCGAATCCCGCCTTTCACATCGACATCAAAAATCACGACTTTTCCTTCTTTCCAGATTCTCTCGACTTCGGATTTCAGCGTTCCGTAATATTTATCCGTGTAAACTTCCTCAAATTCTACAAAACCATCTTCGGAGATTTTAGTTCTGAATTCTTCCGGTGTCAAGAAATAATAATCTTGTCCGTTTTTTTCTTCGCCTCGCGGTTGTCTGGTAGTTGCAGAAATGGAAAAACTGAGTTGCGGAATAACGGACAGTCCGTGTTTTACCAATGTTGTTTTTCCACTTCCGGACGGTGCGGAGAATATGATAACTTTTTCTTTCAAAATTTGATTATTAAAATTCTATGTTAAATTCTTTTCTTTTTACAAGAAGGAAGATAATTATGCTTTATTTCGTAATGGTATGATTTCATACAAACATATCGCTCCTACGGAGCTTTTTCCTTGTGCGATATAACCTAATTCTACAAACATATCGCTCCTACGGAGATTTTTCCTTGTGCGATATAACCTAATTCTACAAACATATCGCTCCTACGGAGCTTTTCTTTGTGTGAAATATAAATGTTTCTACAGATATTCCGATCCTACGGATCTTTTGTTTTGTGAGTCATTAGATATTGCTACAAACATATCGCTCCTACGGAGCTTTTCTTTGTCTGAGATATAAATGTTTCTACAAATATTCCGCTCCTAAGGAGCTATTCTTTATGTCTATTGATATTGCTACAAACATATCGCTCCTACGGAGCTTTACAAAAATAAATCCTAATGTATTTTTATAACAGTTGAAAAATCATTAATCAACTATCGCTTATCATTTATAACACATTCAGCGTTTGCTCTTTGATTTTCTCCAGATCATCCTTCATCTCCACCACCAATTTCTGAATCTCAGAATGATTGGCTTTTGAACCCAATGTGTTGATTTCCCTTCCCATTTCCTGAGCAATGAAACCTAATTTTTTACCATTGAAATCTTCGTTTTTCATCACCTCAAGATAATATTTGATGTGTTGGGAAAGGCGAACTTTTTCTTCTGAAATATCCAATTTCTCAACAAAATATACCATTTCCTGATAATATCTTGTCTCATCCACATTCTCAAAATTCTTTAGTGCAGCCTGGTATCTATCTTTTATTGGCTGAATTCTTTCTTCTTCGTACTGAGCAACCTGACTTAGATTATATTCGATATTCTCAACAATCTTCTCAATTTCTTCAGCGAGTTGATTCCCTTCTGTTTCTCTAAATTCTATAAATCTGGCAACTGAATCCTGTACAACTTCGAGAAGTGCTTTCCATTCCGCTTCTTCCAGTTCGGAACTTTTTGTTGACAAAACATCGGGCATCCTGACAGCCATTTTCAGCAATTCGAATTCAGGCGCATCAGAACCTACCTCTCTCAATTGACTCATGTAATTTTTGACAACATCCTGATTGATTTTAACATCATTATTATCCTCAAGACTTTCGCAATTGATATAACAATCTACCTTTCCTCTTAGGATTTTATCGTTCAGTAACTTCCTGATGTCAAATTCTTTCTCTTTATATTTTAATGGAATTTTGACATTGAGATCGAAGTTTTTGCTATTCAGAGACTTTACATCTACAGTAATTTTTGTTCCCTGGTAAACAGTTTCGGCACGGCCAAAACCTGTCATAGATAGTATCATAGGATTTTATATAAGGTTGCAAAGATACTCAATTGATTCTTATGATTGATTTACTATAAATCAAAAAACACAATTTAAAATTCATTGGATTTACTTATTTTTGTAGCCTATGAAAAGATGGTATCTCTACCCTTTTTCCTTAGGTTATCATCTCGGGACCTCTATCAGAAACCGGATGTATGATTTGGGGATTTTTTCTTCTTCGAAATTCAGAACACCAATTATTGGTGTTGGGAACCTGTCGGTTGGCGGCAGCGGAAAATCACCAATGGTGATGTATCTCGCAGAATATCTGTCCAAATCTTACAGGACAGGCGTGCTTTCACGTGGTTATGGAAGAATTACGAAGGGCTATAAAATCGTAAATTACGAAAGTAATTATAAACTTGTAGGTGATGAGCCGATGCAATTGTTCGAACGTTTCCGGAACCGTTTCGTGATCGGTGTCTGTGAAGACCGTGTCTTTGGTGCCAAAAAAATTATCGCAGATATGGATTTGGATGTCCTTGTCCTGGATGACAGCTACCAGCATCGCGCCATAAAACCAGGAATGAATCTTTTACTGACGGATTACAATGATCCTTTTTTCAAGGACTTCGTTTTGCCTGCGGGTGACCTGCGTGAGAGCAGACGCGGGAAAAGCCGTGCCGATATCATTATGGTTACGAAATGTCCGGACGACTTAACCGAAGAGAAAAAACAATACTATATCTCCAGAATCAAACCTCAGCATTATCAGAAAGTGTTTTTTTCAGCCATTGCTTATGACGAAAATATTCTCGGGCTAGATAAAATGATGCCCGTTAAAAACCTGGATTATTATGATGTATTGCTGATAACTGGAATTGCGAATCCTTCTCAGCTTCTGAAAGAGATTGCCAAATACAATAAAAAAGTAAAACACTTACAGTATAAAGATCATCATAATTTTACAGATGAAGACATCAAAAAAATAAGTTCAGAATACAAAAAACTAGGTGAATACAAGATAATTCTGACTACTGAAAAAGATTATGTCCGGCTGAAAACTTTTGATTATCTTCGGGATAAAATCTACTACTGGCCTATCAATGTAGAAATAGACAAGCGGGAAGATTTTAATAAAATCATTCAGAGCTATGTTAGAAAAGTATAAAGAAACGGCCGAATTCATCAGGAATATTATCGGAGAAACTCTGGATTTTGCAATAGTGCTAGGTTCTGGTCTGGGAAAACTTCAGAATGAAGTAGAAGCTATTCATACCTTAAATTATAAAGATATACCGAATTTTCCTCAGACTACAGTCGTTGGTCACGGCGGAAAACTGATCTATGGCATTTTGGAAGGCAAAAAAGTTCTGATGATGAGCGGCAGATTCCATTATTATGAAGGCCATTCTATGGAAAACGTCACTTTTCCTTTCCGTGTTTTTCATCTGCTTGGAATTAAAAACCTGATTCTTTCCAATGCTGCAGGTGGTGTAAATCCGAATTTCAAAGTTGCGGATATAATGGTTCTTACTGATCATATTAACCTGATGCCGGAACATCCGCTGAGAGGCAAAAATATTGATCTGGGGCCACGCTTTGTCGATATGAGCGAACCTTACAAC
>JAEXJU010000352.1 GCA_023448955.1 Bacteroidota bacterium | reverse complement strand
CTACTACATAGCCCATACAAAGACTACCCAGAGGGGTAGTTTTTGCTTTAAAAACAGGTGCTTAGCTACTTCATCATATCCAAATTGCGAATTTATCAATAATATTGCAGCCTGATTAACGATGGTATAATTGTAATTGATTTTGCAATAAAAAACATATCATCATATCGTTAAGTTTTCATTTCAAATTGTTGAAATTTTCACATTTAATGAATTATTAACATATGGTAATATGAATAATGAATCTGTAATTTTAATTTTGCACGCTCAAAAATTTTAAAAGATGAACAAAAATTATTTTTTACTTTTTGCACTTTTTTTTGCAAATTTTTTCTTTGCACAGACAGAATTGGCAAGATGGAATAAGAATGATCTAACATCAACTGCCGGAAGCAATGTTACAGCTCAAAATATAACAGCTTCTACAGGAGTCTCGGTTGCACCAACAACCTGGAGTGATACTTTCTTTTTGATTTCTGGAGTATCTTCATCCGCAACAATTGATACTAACAAATATGTTCAGTTTCAGATTGCGCCAAACGCAAATTACAAGCTAAATTTATCTAACCTTAACCTGACTTACAGAAACCAAGGCGGAACATCCAAATTTGAAATCAGATATTCTGTAAATTCAGATTTCTCTAATGCTCAGACATTACTTTCCACCAGTGTAAACGGAGCTAGCTGGCATACAATTTCTCCATCTTTCAATAACCTGTTGGTAGGTTCAGGAAAATCAGTGTATGTGAGACTGTATGTTTATGACACCTATAATAATTTTCATCTTTCTTACACCATAAACGGAGGAACAGGAACGGGACCAAACATCACTGGTACTGCTTCTGTAGATGCTCCTGCAGTACCAACTGCAAATAATGATTCATATACGGCTTATAAAAATAATGAAAGTGATTTTAACATCCTAAACAATGATGTATCTACATCTGCGATAACAGGAATTACTATTACGCAACAGCCTGCACACGGAACTGTTACGGTAAATGGAACAACCAACGTAACTTACAAACCTACAGTTGGTTACACAGGAACTGACAGCTTCAAATACAAAGCATCCAACTCAACTGGTTTGTCAAACGAAGCTACTGTTTCTATTAATGTTGCTGAGAATGTAAATACAGCTTTAGTCAGATGGAACAATTCCAACTTCTCTTCCAGCGTTTATAATACTCACGTAGTATCCGGAAATCTCACTTCTACAGCGAATCTTTCTTACGTTCAGAATATTAGTATCAGCGGATATAATGCTTTTCATACTACAGGATGGCCGGATAAAAATACACAGACTATTGATAAATCAAAATATATTCAATTTTCCATAAGCCCGAAAAACGGTTATAAATTGAATCTTTCAGAATTCAATTTCCTTTGCAGAACAGATGGAGGAGATGCCAGAATTAAAATTGATTATTCACTAAATAGTAATTTCACAACATCTTTTAATCTTCTACCCGAGACAACTGTAAATAATAGTGTTTCTACCATATCACTAACCAATTTTTCAAAACCCATTGCTACTGACGGGCAGGTTGTCTATCTGAGAATCTATGTTTACAATACATGGAATGCTTTCCAGGTTTTGCTTAAAAATGCTGATACAGTCGGTCCTGCATTCATTGGTAATGTTGAGTTTAGTTCAACTGCACCGATTGCTTATAATGATACTGTTACCAATATTGTAAATAATGATATTGATATTAATGTTTTGATCAATGATGATTATAGCAATAAAATCACATCATTGACTTTTACACAGCCATCTCACGGATCTACGTCTCTTAATGCCGATAAGTCAATCAATTATATTCCTGCAAAAGACTATATTGGTTCAGATTCTTTTACATATTACATTACGAATGAATATGGTGTTTCTAACTCTGCAACGGTTAGCATTACTAATAATGTAAACGCTACAACACCACTAGTACGTTGGGATCAGAATAATTTTACTTCCACGCCTTTTCAGTCATTCATCAGTTCTACTACGATGACTACAACTGGTGGGATGACACTTGTAGTCGGTGGCGAGACAAATCCTAAAGCTTACTATCTTGAAAGTTCTAATAATGGGAACACTATAAACACATCAAGATATGCTCAGTTTATTCTGGATAATTCCGGGACAGGAAAAACCATTGAGCCGAAAACATTCAGTTTTGTAGGAAAAGGTACAAATGGCGCAACTTACGAGATCCGATATTCAAAAAATCTGGATTTTTCAGCCAGCGTAGTTCTTGCTACAGGAACAGTAACCAGCAACTATACTTTGAACACATTCAATTTTGATAATGGTCTGAAAGTGGGACCTGGAGAAAAAATCTATCTTAGATTATATTTCTACAATAGCAACTATGTACAGTATGTATTCCAATATCTTCCTGGCGGTTCAGGACCTGAAATTTCTGGAATCTATTATAACTACATTTTTGCATCTAATGACACAAAATGGATTAACAGTGCTAACCCGCACTGGGATAACGGATTACCGACAGCAACTAAAAATGCAATTATCGAGACCAATTATGACACAGCGACTTATGGTAATTTTGAAAGCCAGAATCTAACTGTAAACAATGGTGGAACATTAACCGTTAATACAGGTGGCTATATTACTGTAAATGGTCAGATTATAAATAACAATACAGCCGCAACTTCTTTTTCAGTGGAGCACAATGCTAACTTATTGCAAAATGGAAGTGCACAAAACACAGGTAATATTACTGTAAAAAAACAGGCGGTAATCCCTAAAATGGGGTATAACTATTGGTCTTCACCTGTTTCCGGACAAAATCTTTATCAATTTTCAGATGGCTATAATCAATCATCTACTACCGGAAATGGAACACCTTGGAACAGATTCTATGTTTACAATGAAGCAAATGACTATTTCGTGACTTCTATTGCCAATGATATAACATTGAACTCTGCATCCGTTTTCCAGGCAGCAAGAGGCTATGCTATCCGTGGTAAAAACAGTTTTCCGACCACTATCACTACAGCGTCTGCACCTTCAGCATTTCAGTTTGTAGGAACACCTCAGAACGGAGATATCAGTTCATTTAATCTAAAATGGACAGATGCGAAACACGGCTACAATATGGTAGGAAATCCTTATCCTTCTAACATAAGCTTTGATGATTTCTTTGCTCAGAACAGTTCAAAAATGTACGGAATAGCTTACTTCTGGACCAATAATGACGGTAACATTACTTCACAGCAAAGTAGTAATTATGCAGGAAACAATTACGCAATCTGTACATCTGTAGGTGGTACATCTGCTACATATTTCGGTTATAATAATAAAAAGCCAAACGGAAATATATCTGTTGGACAAGGCTTCATCATTCAGGCGAAAGAAGCAGGAAAAAATCAGCCTTTAGTTTTCAAAAACTCTATGAGAAACCCGGATATTGCGAACTATTATAACAGAGGTGGCCAGAAAAACAGGTTCTGGTTAGAGTTCAAATCTCCGACGGATGTAAATAACGAAATCCTCATTGGTTATATTCAGAATGCAACTAACGGCTTTGACAGTGATTATGATGCGGATCAGCTTGCAATCGGAAACGATTCTTTCTGGAGCATTCTGGATAATCATAAACTAGCCATACAAGCCAGAGATGTTAATTTTAATGATGATGATAACACAAGATTAGGTTTCAAAGCATCTGTTTCAGGTAATTATACTATCAGTTTGACAGATCGTGATGGCATCTTTAATGCCGGACAGACAATTTACATCAAGGATAAATATCTGAGCAAGTCATTTAATATATCTGAAGCGCCTTATACTTTCTATACCAATTCCGGACAGTATGAAGACAGGTTCGAAGTCATTTACAAACCTTTTGTAACACTTGCAGCAGATAATACAGACAAAAATGGAATTCTAATCTACAAGGATAATCAGAATTTCATAGTGAAATCAGAAAACAATCTGGATGAAGTTAGCGTTTATGATAGTGTAGGAAGACTTATTTACATTAGTAAAAATGCAAAAAAAGAAGTTCTTATTAATAAAAACAGCTTACCGGAAGGTATGTATATTATAAAAGTGATTTCTAGAAATACAACGATGACCAAAAAAGTTTTGAAGTAACACAAGCGTTGGAATAATTAGAACCATCAATTTTATTGATGGTTTTTTTATTTAAATAGTGCTATGCATTGACAATTCTGAAAATCTTTTCATAATTTCGCTATATGTCTTTAGATTTAATTTTAAAATATTTCCCGGATATTTCCGAAGAGCAGAAAGCTCAGTTTGCTGAACTTGAAACATTGTATAAAGAATGGAATGAAAAAATCAATGTCATTTCCAGAAAAGATACAGAAAGCCTTTACGAAAAACATGTTCTTCACTCATTAGGAATAGCGAAAGTAATTTCTTTTGCACCAGGCACTAAAGTTTTGGATATCGGAACCGGCGGCGGATTTCCGGGCATTCCACTGGCCATTTTGTTTCCGGATGTACAGTTTACTCTTGTAGATAGTATCGGAAAAAAAATCACGGTAGTGAAAGGCGTTGCGGAAAGTCTCGGACTCAGCAATGTAACTGCACATCATATGAGAGCAGAACAACTCAAGGAAAAATTTCATTTCGTAGTAAGCAGAGCCGTAACGCAGATGCCGGTCTTTCTAACCTGGCTGAGAGGAAAATTTGAAAAAGAGCAGTTCAATACAAAGCACAACGGCGTCCTTTATCTCAAAGGTGGCGACCTTGCAGAGGAACTCGCAGGTTTGAAATGCGAAATTTTCAGCCTGAAAAATTATTTCGAGGGCGAATTTTTTGATACTAAAAAAGTTGTCTATTTATCAAAAGGGAATTTCAATAACTAAATCAAAAACAATTATGAAGAACGTATTTACTTTATCGGTGTTGGCATTGTTTTCAGCATTGGTTGTATCTTGTAAGGATAATGATGATTATTCGGAAATCACAGAAGTCTATGCCACAAAAATTGACAGTGTTCATATCCCGATGGATACAATGACCATTGGCGTAACTCAGGAAATGAAACTTTATTCCACCTTCCGCAAAGGTTGCGAGGGCATCTACAGCTACGATTATCAATACACAAACGATACAGTGAGAACGGTTGCCAACTTTGCCTATAAAACCAATGATCCTTGCCAGGAAGGCACTTATGTAGATGGAAGCAAGGTCAATTTCAAACCCACAAAAACCGGAACCTATACATTCAAATTTTATACGGGGAAAGATACCACAGGTGCCAATACGTTCTTACAGAAAAAAGTGGTGGTAGAGTAGATTGGGGAGCTTAATCCCGCTTTCCGTTTCAATCTTTTTCTTTTCCTTATGTGAAAGAAAAGAAAAAGGATTTCCACTGCAATCGGGGCTATGGATTTAGACTCCCATATAACTATTAGTTCAAAATATATTGTTTGTCAATGACTATTTTGAACAAATAAAAATCTATTCTTTTGTTTCGCTAAACTTTACCGCTGTTTGAAACTTAATATTTTTGAAATAATTTTTAGAAATAATTTTTGAACTTTGCTTTAGATTCCGATGAATTATCCAAACTAATTCTGAAATATCAGCAAAAAAATATCTAAATTGAGCCTTTAAGTTTTTAAAGGCTTTTTTATGCAATTTCTTCAGAAAATTATTTCAGAATTATTAGAAAATCATCAGGACATTTCCGGATTAGATATCGTTTTACCCGGAAAAAGACCAATGGTTTTCATCAAAAGAATCCTGAAAGAAAAACAATATGAAGGACTTTTACCCAACTTTGTCACCATAGACGAACTTATTGCAGAACTGTCAGACAATGTAGAGATCAAAGGCATCGCACTTTGGTTATTTGCATTCCGGGTTTATAACAGTATTGATGCTTCCGAAGATTTTTCCGGTTTCCTTAAATGGTTCCCGACACTCCAGAAAGACTGGGACGATATGATGAAGTTTTCCGATAACGACCAAAAAATTCTGCTTTGGATGCTGGACGAAGAACGCATCAAAAACTGGGGCGAAAATCTGGGGGACGAAGACAATGCAAGAAAAAGAAACCTCAATTTCTGGCGGAAGATGAACGAGTTTCTGCCGCTTCTGAAATCCGAACTCAGGAAGGAAAATCTTGCTTCTTCCGGAATGCTGTATCAGGATGCTTTTTCCGAAATTGAAAACTTCGCCAAAGAAACCAATCGTCAATTTGTTTTTTGCGGCTTCAATGCTTTATCAAGAGTCGAAGAATATCTTGTAAGGCAGCTTTTGCAATGGAACAAGGCGGAAGCTTATTTCCAGGCCGATCAGTATTATATTGATGATGAAAGACAGGAATCCGGAAAGTTCCTGAGAGAAACCTTAAAGTGGAGAGAATTCAATGATAGCCGGGATTTTAGATGGGTTGAAAATCAATTTAATCAACCTAAAAATATTAAAACCTACGAAGTTTCGGGAAATATAGTTCAGGCCAAATTTCTTCCTGAGATCCTTAAAAAAATTCCAAAAAATGAATTATCAGAAACAGCTTTGGTTTTGCTGGATGAAAACCTTTTACCAGCCGTTTTAGATAGCTTGAATGCAGTCGAAAGCGTAAATATCACAATGGGATTTCCATTGAAGAATCTGTCTTTTAGTAATGCTATTAAAAAGCTGTTCTATCTTCAGAAGCAACAGGAAAAAAAATCATCCAGTTATTATTATGCAGATGTTTTACCCATTTTGGAAGAGTTGCCAAATGATGAAAACGATTCTGAAATCATCCGGAATTTTATCTTCGCTATCGAAGAAAGAAACATTGTTTATATTTCTAAAACTTTATTAGAAGAATTACTCGGAAACCTCAGTTATTTCCGGCTTTTACAAAAACCAGAAAATTATCAGACATTTCTAGATTTGTTGATTAAGTTCTGTTACGAGCTAAAATTCAAAGATTTGGATGATATTCAGTATGAGAATATTGCCTTGTTCGAGAATGTTTTCAAAATCATTAAAAACCAATTACTGCCTTATAAAATTGATGTCAGAATAGAAACACTGGAAGTGCTTATTAATCAATTAGTGAATTCGGAAAGTATTGATTTTGTGGGAGAACCATTGGCGGGATTTCAGATGATGGGTCTTTTGGAAACGCGTCTGCTTTGCTTCAAAAATATAATCCTGTTATCCGTGAACGAAGGCAAATTACCTTTGGGAAATACGCAAAATACTTACATCCCGTTTGATGTCCGTAAAAATTTCGGGCTGAATACATTTTTGGAAAACGATAGCATTTATGCTTACCATTTCTACCGATTGATTCAGAATGCGGAAAATGTCCATTTGCTTTATAATGCATTAAGTTCAGGCGTAAACACAGGCGAGAAAAGCCGTTTCATTACACAGCTGGAAATGGAAAGCCCGCACAAAATCGAACATATCATCATCGAAAATTCTTCTGAACCTATTTCCCAACAGCTGATGAAGATTGAAAAAAATGATGAAGTAATGCGGCTCTTGAATGATTGGAAAAACCGAGTTTCTGCTTCGCATCTCGTAACTTATCTCTATAATCCTATCGATTTCTATCTTAATCATATTTTGAAAACCAGAGAAACCAATGAAATAGAAGAAGAGCTGTCACAAAGAAATTATGGAAATCTGGTTCATTTTGCTTTGCAATTTCTACACGAACCTATTAAAGGTAAAATATTAACAGTTAATGATTTAGAAAATTTACTTAAACAAATAGATGCAGCAATAGATTTTGCAATAGATAAGTTGAAGCATCAGCCGGAGTTCTATGAAAGAGGGATGAATTATATCCATAAAGAAATTGCCAAAAGGGTAGTGCGGAATATTGTGGAATATGACCTGGAAATTGTAAAAAAAGGTTCTGTTTTACAGATCCTGGATCTGGAAAAAGAAATCAACTGTGATTTTTTCCTTGATGAAAAAAGAACAGATAAAATCAGTTTCTACGGATTTATAGACCGGATTGACCAGATTGACGGAATCACAAGGGTTATTGACTATAAAACTGCAAAACCGAAAAACCTGACCATCAACCTTGGTAAAAATAAAGAAGAAAAACTTCCCGAACTTTTTTTCCGGGACGATTATAAACAGGCATTGCAGCTTTCTATCTACAAATACTGTATCAAAAATGTTCTTTCTATCAATCCATCCAATATCGAAACGGCAATTTGGTCATTTGCCGAAGTCAATAATGGTCCTCAAAAACTCAACTTTGTAGAAACTGAAGACTCTGAAATAGAAAACTCCATCAGAAATCTCATTCTAGAAATCCTTAATCCTGAAATTCCTTTCGAAGAAAAAGAGAAGGTGAGTTGGTAATTTAATTGCAAGCGATAATTCAAAAATATTCAGACTATGAAAATTAGAAATTATTTATTTCTGCTAATCTTGTTTTTACAATCTTGTTCAGTCTCAAATATTAATTCAAAGTCAATATTTCGGTATGTAAATTTATATCAATACGGTAAAATTGAATTGGGAAATAGTATTCATCAATATGAACATTTAACCGTATTGAGCGGTAACAGATATTTTTTAAAAGAAAATGTGTTTGGTGGTGCTGAATCTATTGAACTTTATATTATTTGAAAATAGTGGAATTGTCTATTCTAAGATATCTGATTTAAAAAACTTATAATTCAAATAATTGTTGTCCTATAAAAAAAATAATCAAATTGATAATTCCAATATTGTAAAGAAAAATCAACAGGCCGCTCCTCTGGAGCTTTGATGATTTCCTATTAATTTATTTTACTATTAACAGTGCATCCCGATGGGATTAAATTCAGTTCCGTTAGGAACTTTCTGTTAATAGCAAATGGTTTGTTTTAAAAATTAAAAGCTCCAGAGGAGCGGTCTGTTAATTCTTTATAGATTATTGGACATTAATGAATTCAAATAAAGGTCACAATATTTTGTGACCTTTCATATTTCAAAATTTATTTTGGATTCTATCCGAAAGCATTGATTCCGGTAATATCTAATCCGGTAATCAGCAAATGGATATCGTGTGTTCCTTCATAAGTAATCACAGACTCCAGGTTGGCTGCGTGGCGCATCATCGGGAATTCGCCCATTATTCCCATTCCTCCGAGCATCTGTCTGGATTCTCTTGCTATGTCAATTGCCATTTTCACGTTGTTTCTCTTGGCCATAGAAATCTGTGCAGGTGACGCTTTATGTGCATTTTTAAGGTTTCCTAACTGAAGGCAAAGCAATTGCGATTTGGTAATTTCGGTTAAGAATTCTGCCAGTTTTTTCTGCTGAAGCTGGAAAGAAGCAATCGGCTTACCGAATTGTTTTCTCTCTTTGGTGTACTGAACAGCCGTGCAATAACAATCAATGGCAGCTCCGATAACACCCCAAGAAATACCATATCTTGCAGAGTTAAGACAAGATAATGGCCCTTTGAGACCTTCAACATTTGGAAGCATATTTTCTTTAGGAACCTTCACATTATTGAAAACCAATTCGCCTGTTTTGGAAGCTCTGAGACTCCATTTGTTATGCGTTTCAGGTGTGGTAAAACCTTCCATTCCGCGCTCCAGAATCAGTCCTCTTACTTTTCCGTCTTCACCTTTTGCCCACACAACAGCAATGTCTGCCAGAGGAGAGTTCGTAATCCACATTTTGGCGCCATTCAAAAGATAATGATCGCCTTCGTCCGTGAATTTTGATTCCATGGAAGAAGGATCTGATCCGTGGTTGGGTTCAGTGAGGCCAAAACATCCGATCATTTCACCGGAAGCCAATTTAGGAAGATATTTCTTTTTTTGCTCCTCAGAACCAAATTCAAAAATAGGGAACATCACTAAAGATGACTGAACAGATGCTGCAGAACGAATGGCAGAATCACCACGTTCCAATTCCTGCATAATCAGTCCGTAGGAGATCTGATCCAGCCCCGGACCGCCATATTCTTCGGGAATGTAAGGACCAAGCGCACCGATATTTCCCAATTCTTTCATCAATCCCGGAATATCGGTATGATTTTGCGCAGCTTCATCTATTTTTGGCATCACAAAACTTTCTACCCAGCTCCTTACAGAATCTCGGATAAGCTTGTGTTCTTCGGTTAATAAAGCGTCTATTGAATAGTAATCTGGTATACTTGTTAAAGGATAATATGACATTTTTTTGTTTTGGCTAAAAATAAAGATTTTCCTGAATTGGAGAAAAATATTGTTAACAAATAATTTATTTTCTGAAAAACGTCATTTTTCCTTAGAAAATAGTTTTGAAACCTACATAACATTGACGAAGGTTACAAAACGAAGGTTTTGTAACCAAATGACTTTTACTTTGCTTTGAAAACCTTCGTTTTGTGACAAAAGTAAAAGTCATTTAGTTTCCCACTAATTGCGGGAAACTTCCGCTGAAGTCATTTGGTTTGCAAACGGTAGTTTTGTAATAAAATGAGATTTTTCCTTTTGCTAATCAGCTTAAAATCAATTTTATATTTTGATGAGATCCTATAATCTCTACTAATATTTCAAATAAGGTTTGACCGTTTCCATTAATTAAATCATCCAGTTTTTGCTGAATTAATTTTCTATTAAAAGGTTTTCCCAGTCGGATTTTATTTTGATAGAATTCTTTGGTTGCATCTGAACCTAAATCTTCTTTTGATTTTTGAGAATTTTTCCAGATCAATTCTCCTTTGTATCCATACAAAATATCATCGAAACCATCCAGAGTTCCGACTTTCCAATTTTCATCTTTCATAAAAAGTCGAGAAATTTCTTCGTAGAACTCTTCCAGACTGGAAAAATTATGGGCATTGATTGTATTTTTCAAACTACAAAAAGTTTATGAGCTAATTTATGAACATTTCCACTTTTGGCAATATTGTTCTTTTATAAAAATTATTAATGGATTTATGAGAAAAAATAATGGTTTGGTAAAAAAGAGAATATTCTTTGGGTCAGTTAGTAGAAATTTACTCGGTATTTAAATATGAAAATTATGAAAAAACTATTACTTTTTATTGCTATTGCAATTATAGGAATAAAATCAAATGCTCAAGCACCAACCAATGGTTTGGTTTTCAGACAAGAATTTACCGGGAATTTCAATGACACTTCGGGGAGTAACGCAACAAATGTAGAAAACGGTGCTACATTAACATCTGATGAATACAACACAACTGCAAGTGCGGGAAATTTTGATTTGCAGCAAAGAATTGTATATCCATTTTCTTATACTCCTCAATTGATTGCTACTACACAATTGTCTATCTCAGTTAAAGTTTATGTGGATCCTGTGTGGTTTTCCAGCCTTGCATCTGGTCAATATGTTACTTTTTTGACTTATGGAGATTCTTATATGCGAATACTAAAAACAGCTAGTGGCTACCTGCTGCAATGTGGCGTTTTCAATAATAATCCAACTGCTGGATCATATGGATATCTTGGTGTTTCTGGTGCGTATGTTGATTTGGCTACAGGATGGAATACCATTACAATGACTTATGGACCTGAGCTTCCTCCTAATTTGGGCGGCGCATTAAGAACTTATGTCAATGGTGTTTATCTTGGAAATACTATGCGGGCAGTTATTGTTCCTGATAATCAGCCTGTGGTTGCAAATCCCAACCAATTTTTAGTTTTAGGAAGAGCTAGCACTCCGAATCAAAATTTTAAAGGTAAATTGGATAGGGTATTGATCTATAACAGATGTTTACTTCCTTCTGAAGTTTTAGCGATACAAAATGAAGGTCAAAGTCTAACAGAATATACTTTTGACAATACCTTTAATAATAAAAAGGGAACTGAACCATTTTTTGCAGCGGGTGGACTTACCTTCGTGCCGGACAGAAATGGAAATCCTAAAGGAGCACTTAATTTTTCTAATGTCAATGGTACAGAAGCTACAATTCTGAATTTACCATATTACAACTACCCAAGAACGATTTCTATCTGGGTGAAGCCTAATAATATAGTTAATGGAGCTTACAATTATCCTTTTTACTATGGTGATCAAAATAAATATTTCTTAGCCCATTATACAGGAAATAGTATTACAGCATCCAGTGATTCGGGTTATGTGGAGCAAACTAATAGTAATTTGGCAAACGTGTGGATGCATCTTGCTTTTGTGTACGATGGTGTCAATATGAAGATTTATAAAAATGGAGTTCCGATTACCTCTAATACTTCGATGTCTGTTTCTACAAACCGGGATAATAGTAACAACAAATTCAAATTAGGATATGGGAATACCAGTACTCTAACTCAATTGGATGCTGCATTAGATGATTTGAAAATCTATAAATATGCACTGACTGATGCCGAAGTTTTAAATCTTTACAACTTCAATAGTCCAACATTATCTGTAGAGAATAATACCAATAAGAAAATAAAAACAAGTATATATCCTAACCCAACATCTGGTAGTTTTTCTATAGAAATGGAAAATGAACTGAACGTTGTTGAAATTTACTCTGTACAAGGACAAAAAGTAATGACTTCTGATTCTAAAAACATTAATGTCTCTAAATTGCAAAAAGGATTATATATGGTGAAAATTCAGGATAGAAACAATGGCGTATCTACTCAAAAATTAATCATTAAATAATAACAATAATATAATCTGTCAATCCCATTATTTCTTTTATAATGGGATTTTTTATATTCTGAAAGAATCAAATTTTTCTAATAAAACTGCTTTTTTTTCTGTGGATATAGAGAGTTCATCTTTATTATCCATAATCACCGTTCCGCCGTCTTTTCTCAGGATCTTCCAAATGCGTTCAAGATTAATGATATGACTTCTGTGGATTCGCATAAAATTGGCAGTCTGTTCCAGTCTTTCGAACTCTGCAATCTTCTTGCTAACTGTGATCCTGGTACTGTCTGAAAGAAAAAAATGGGTGTAAGATCCGTCTGCTTTCAGATATAATATCTCTCCAAGAGCAATAAATGTGATTCCATCTCCTGTATTAAGTGCAATTTTTTTATTCTGAGGATTTTCAAAATTTTGTCGCAATACGTCCACAGATTTTTCTGAAGATGCATCATTGATTTTGGATAAAGCTCGTCCCAGCGCATCAATTTTTACTGGTTTCAGAATATAATCTATAGCCGATAATTCAAATGCGTTGATTGCAAATTCTGAGTAGGCTGTCACAAAAATAATTTTAAAGCGAATGCTTATCTCATCAAAAAAGCTAAGCAATTCCAAACCAGAATAGCCTGGCATAGCAATATCCAAAAACACCAAATCCGGCTTCAGCTTGTGGATTGTTTTTACTGCACTTGGTACATCTGCATTTTCTGCAATGATTTCGACATTGGGAAAATTTTCTTCTAAAATTCCTCTCAGTGCCAATCTGGCATTCAGTTCATCGTCTATAATAATCGCTCTCATAATGATCAGTTTTTAAAAGGAATTAAGATAATAATTTTTGTTCCGGAAGCTTGGTTTTCAGATGAATATTTGTCTTCAATTTTGATTTCAATTTTGGATGAGGCCATTTTGTTCATAAGGTCTATTCTAGTATCAATGGCATTGGTGGCATAGGAATGATGAGATGTAAAACCAGAGTTGATCTGCTCAGATTTTTTTCTCCCAATTCCGTTATCTTCAATTATAAAGCGCCAATAATCACCTATAATTTCTGCGGATATCAGTAATTTTTTGTTACCTGTTTTGTGCATAAGACCGTGTTTAATTGCATTTTCCACAAATGGCTGTATGATCATAGACGGGATTTTGTACTGTGATAAGTCCAAACCATCGGGCAGTGAAAATGTATATTCAAAATCGCTGTCAAAACGAGATTTTTCTAATGAAACATACATCTCCAGCATTTCAAATTCTTTCTCTATAGTGATTTCTTTTTTATCAGAAAATTCTAAAATTTTTCTCATCAGATCAGAAAATTTTCCCAGATACTCACTTGCCTTATTTTTTTGATTAGAATAGATCAATCCCTGTACAGAGTTCAGGACATTGAACATAAAATGAGGATTCATCTGTGACCTCAATGCTGTAATCTGTGATAATGCCAGCTGTTCTTTCACTTCCTGTTTCTTTTTTGTTCTGGATACAGCATTTTTATGTACCCAGAAAACCAAAGCTGCCAGAATCAATAATTCGAGCAAAAAAAACCACCATTGTAACCAAAATGGTTTTTTTATTTCAAAGCGTAATTCCTGAATTTTTGTCGTTTTATCTCCGTATTTAACGCGGATCTGAAATACATAATTACCGGATTTTAGAGATTCAAATTTTATATTGGTAGCTTCTGAGCTCAATGTATTCCATACTCCGGAATTGTTTTTGATTCTGTATTGATAGGAATAATCTCCCAGGCTTTTATAATGAATAGTTCCGAAGTCAATCTGTATATCATTCTCGTCATAATCAAGAAGCAGATTTTTCTTCAGATCTATTTTTTTGTTATTGACCCAAATATTTGTCAATGAAAATATTGGTTCCGGCGTTTCATCATTTACAGTTTCTTTGTTGGTATAGAAAACACCTTCATTCGTTATAAAAGCAATCGTATTATTATTGATTATAAAATCATTGATCGCAATACCCTTCATACATAGATTGGCACTTACATTTCTCAATTTTCCTGTCTTTATATTGTAAGTTTCTAATCCACTGTCATTTAAAATCCATAGCAACTGATTATCAATCTCAATTCTTCTGCAATGATTGCTATAGAGTTTATTTTTGGTTGTAAGATGTTTTACTACTTTCTGATTTTTAATTTGTACAATACCTTTTTGAGTTGTTGCAATCCATAAACTGCCATCAACATCTTGGATAATTTCAGAAGCAATGATAGGCTCATTATTCGGCAACTTTATAATATGTATTCCGCCATTTTTGTCGTAATAATACAAATCATCATTATAGGCTACATAATAGATATTTGAATTTTTGTCAAAAAAAACTGTTCTGGCTCTGTGCTCTCTGAAACATAAAAAACGGCTATCGGTGCCAAATCCTCTGAAATTAAATTTTTCGAAATTTTTAGGAACTATTAAGCTGTTCTTAAAATCATTGGCCAGTAAACCAGCGTAAGTTGATGATGCTAAAACAAAATTACCGTAATGATCTACAACGAGTTCTTTTCCAAAATACAGGTTTTTAGCGGAAATTGCTTTGGGATTTCCTATTCTGAAAACGGCTGCAGATGTAATAATGAGATCATTATAAAGAGTGATAAATTCGATCTCAAAATTATTTTCGGACTGGTATTTAAGAATCTGATTGCCATTCTTGTCAAATTCATAAACACTTCCTGAAGAAGTTGCTATAAAAAAATGGCCGTTATTAGCTACTTTAACTCTTGAGAAGTTTGGTTTCTTCTGTTCATCAATCGTTTGTATGGTTAAGTTTTTGAGATTTTTATTGGGCATCAGAAATAAACCATTGTCCAAGGTACTGATCCAATGATTACCTTCCTTATCCTGTGC
>JAEXJU010000257.1 GCA_023448955.1 Bacteroidota bacterium | reverse complement strand
AAACAAATGGACTGCTTTGCTTTTTAACCCAATTTTCAAAATCGATTCTCACAGCAGGATGAATAAGGCGATTCAGTTGTTCTAGCAAATCTGAATCATTGAATACTTTTTCCGCCACATATTTCCTGTTGTAAACATCATTAATATAAGATTCGCTCCCTAAAAGTTTTATAATTTGATCTTTCAGTAGAGGATCTTTGTTCACAATATTTTTTGCTTCATCATCCGAATAATAAACGGGAAAACCCTGCTCTTCCAATATTTTTGCGACTGATGTTTTACCGGATCCTATTCCGCCGGTCAGGCCGATGATCTTGGGTATGGGAATGTCTTCTTCCTGACTCTGATTTATATCTTGTATTTCCATATTATTTTTAATATCCAAAAACTTCATTAAAACTATACGTCTGATCCAGCTTGACGCCTTTTTCAGTCATTTTAAGACTTGCAAGCTCATTAACTGCATCGTGTTCAAAGAATAGCAGATAATCATTATCTACACATTGCTTCAGGAACTTTCCTTTTTCTTCCAAGGTAAGTAATGGTCTTGTATCATAACCCATCACATAAACCTGCGGAATATGCCCTGCTGTAGGGATCAAATCCGCAGCAAAGACGATAGTTTTCTCCTGATATTGAAGTACCGGAAGCATCTGCTTTTCTGTATGACCATCAACAAAAATCACATCCATTTTAAGATCCGGTGCAAAACCATAATTCCCTGTTGAAGGCAATGGTAAAAAATTTAGCTGACCACTTTCCTGAAGAGGCAAAATATTTTCTTTCAGAAAGCTTGCTTTTTCCCTTGGATTCGGCTCAGTTGCCCATTTCCAATGGTTTTCATTGGTCCAGAACTGCGCATTCTTAAATGCTGGTCTGTAACCAGATTTGTCATCATTCCATTCAACAGCGCCACCACAATGATCGAAGTGAAGATGGGTAAGGAAAACATCTGTAATATCTTCTTTTACAAACCCGAACTTCTTAAGGTTTTTATCAAGGGAATCATCGCCCCAAAGGGAATAATGCCCAAAGAACTTTTCATCCTGCTTGTTGCCAAGTCCGCAATCTATCAATATTAATTTTTTGCCGTCTTCCACCAAAAGTGAACGAGTTCCCAGTTCGATAAGATTCCTTTCATCGGCAGGATTGGTTTTCTCCCAAAGTGTTTTTGGAACTACGCCAAACATAGCGCCTCCATCAAGTTTGAATTTTCCGCATTGTATTGGATATAGCTTCATATAAGTTTTGTTTTGTTACTAATATAAGAATTATAGTCGAATTGCCAACATAGAATTGCAGCAGCCCGACCTGAGTGGAGCTCTT
The DNA here is from genome assembly GCA_023448955.1 of Bacteroidota bacterium. GTDB lineage: Bacteria > Bacteroidota > Bacteroidia > Flavobacteriales > Weeksellaceae > Epilithonimonas. The sequence goes on along the minus strand of JAEXJU010000257.1, from coordinate 1,979 downwards.
TTTCCGGAATTGCGAACCCAAGTTATCTTTAATTGATCTGAGCTTATTCGCAATTCCGGAAAAAAGCGGGAATCCTTCGTCAAGCTCAGGATAAACTAAGGGCGGAAATAGCTGCCCAAATTTAAAATAATTCTCCCGGATTTTTTGGTCTGGAAATCCCGAGATGCTTGTAAGCTTTTTCCGTCACTTCTCGTCCGCGAGGCGTTCTGATGATGAATCCTTCCTGGATCAGAAATGGCTCATAGACTTCTTCCAGCGTTTCCGGATTTTCCCCGATGGAGGTTGCGAGAGCAGAAATACCAACGGGTTTCCCCCTGAAATTTTCGATCATTACACGCATTATTTTGTTGTCCATATCGTCCAGCCCAAACTCATCTACGTTCAGAGAATCCAACGCATATTTTGTGATGTTGATTTCGATTTCACCATTACCTTTGATCTCGGCAAAATCCCGGACTCTGCGCAAAAGAGCATTGGCTATTCTGGGTGTTCCGCGGCTTCTTCTGGCAATTTCAAGCGCTGCATCTTCATAAATAGGAACGCCTAAAACTCTTGCGCTTCTTTCGATAATCATCCCGAGAAGTTCTATCGTATAATATTCTAAACGGCTTTGGATACCAAATCTGGCAAGCATCGGCTTGGTGAGCATCCCGCTTCTGGTGGTAGCGCCTATTAATGTAAACGGATTAAGGCCGATCTGAACGCTTCTGGCATTGGGACCGGTTTCGAGCATAATGTCAATTTTATAATCTTCCATTGCGGAATAAAGATATTCTTCCACAATCGGGGACAGACGATGGATCTCATCTATAAAAAGTACATCATTTTCTTCCAGATTGGTGAGCAATCCAGCCAAACTTCCCGGCTTATCCAGAACAGGACCAGAAGTAATTTTGCAGTTCACGCCCAACTCATTGGCAATGATATGTGATAAAGTGGTTTTTCCTAATCCGGGCGGACCGTGCAGCAAGACATGATCCAGCGCTTTTCCGCGGTTTTTGGCTGCTGCTACAAATACTTCCAGATTGTCCAGCGTTTTTCGCTGGCCGGCAAAATCCCGGAAGCTCTGCGGACGGATCTTTTCTTCATGAATCAAATCGTCATCAGAATAATTGTCTTTATCGGGATGTAAAAAATCAGGCATTGGTTATAAGATTGATAAATGCTAATTGATGAATGATGAGAAGCTATTTCTGTTTCTCTCTCTCTTCATTTAACATTCAAAGATAGAGAAATTTTGAGGGAATCAAGGTGTGGATTTTTCTAAATCGATGATGATTTTTCTGAGTTCCGACCTTTCTTCTGTAGTCATTTTTTTCTGTATGAATCCATTTTTATCAAGTTGCGGAAAAATATTATAATATTCATACGTTTTCAGCCAATACAATGACATTGCCGGAAATGGTGTTTTATAAATCAAATTTTTTGTCGCATTGAATTTAAGATTCCCCAGCTGATAAGATTTATATTTTTGGTTCTGAAATTCTACTGGTCTGATGAGTTGTGATGCAGTAAATCCCGACATCCATTTTCCCATATGAAATCTGTGTTTCACAAAACCCGGAAAAGTAAAAAGAACAGCTATCAAAACCGATAAAAACACAGCAGTGAAAACTGTTTTATTATAAGTAATGTCCTTCAATAAAAGAAAAAAAGTAATTAAATAAACATCAATAAAAAAACGGTATTGTGCCGAAAAGACAATGAGTATGGCGAACTTTATAAAAACACTTATAAAAATCAATTTATAAATCATTCCTTGTCTTCTAACTGCGAAAAAGCCTAAAACAGCTATACACAAAATGATCCCGATATTGAAGACCGATTTATAGCCGGACATCAACCAGTAATATATCTTTTGCCAGATATTAAATTCCGATATCTGCTGATAAGAATATGCCATATCATAGGATTTCATCAATCCGATTTGAGAAGATTAAGTCAATATTTCCTTACTTGGCTTCCAAGCGACATTAACA
>JAEXJU010000206.1 GCA_023448955.1 Bacteroidota bacterium | reverse complement strand
GAGCACAGATATATACAATACTTCCCTGAATACGCATGGGACAATTTGTATGGGAACTATTGGTGGTTATCTGGATACTGAATTTGTAGGTACCGCTCCTGATGCAGATTTTTATCTTTACGCTTCTGAAGATGGTGGTAATGAAATCCCGGAAGAAGAACTATACTGGATAGAAGCAGCAGAAGAAGCAGATAGAAAGGGAGTTGATATTATTTCTACATCGTTGGGATACACAACATTTGATGATAGCAGATATAATTACACTTACGCCAAAATGAATGGCACAAGTTCTTTTATTGCCAGAGCTGCTCAGATTGCATTTGAAAAAGGAATATTCTTAACGGTTTCTGCAGGTAATAGCGGAGATAGCAGCTGGCATTATATATCAACACCTGCAGACAATGAAAAAGTCTTTACAATTGGAGCCGTAATGTCCAATGGTTCTGCAGCACCATTTTCATCTTATGGACCTAATTCGGCAGGAGTTATAAAACCCGATGTAAGCGCAAGAGGACTTTCCACTTACACCGTTTATTCTGATAATGTAACACAGGCAAGTGGAACGTCTCTTTCGAATCCTTTAGCAGCTGGTGGAGTTGCTTGCCTGTTGCAGTCATTACCAAAAAATATTTCCAGAGAAGCCATAAAAACAAGACTAAGACAAAATGCATCATTATATCCTGGTTATACATCACAAAAAGGCTACGGTGTTTTAAACTTTTACAAAACATACCAGTCATTTTTGGGTGTTACTGATGTAAATAAAACCAAAATCCAGATTTATCCAAATCCCGCAAAAAATGTAGTAAATTTAAAATCTGACAATCCAATCAGATCTGTTGAAATCTACGATAGCTTGGGAAGAATTGTTAAAAATGAAGTCTCAAAAACTATTAATATTTCTGAGTTGGTTAAAGGAATTTATTTTTTGAAAGTTAAAACAGATTCCGGAGAGTCTATTGAAAAAATTATTAAAGAATAAACTTTCAAATAAAAAAACAAAAAACCGCTTCTAAAAATAAAAGCGGTTTTTTTGTGACCTCGGAGGGATTCGAACCCCCAACCGACGGAGCCGAAATCCGTTATTCTATCCAGTTGAACTACGAAGCCATTTTGTGTTCGAGCGTTAATGAGTTGAAGTGTTTGAGTGTTTTGAGGTTGATGACAAATCTCTCAAACTCTACAATTCTCAAACTCACCTACTCTAAAAAATAATCTTCACGCCGCCTAGAAACTGTGCGCCCAAAACTTTGTAGCCCAGATAATTCTGGTATTTGGCATTCAGAAGATTATTTCCGAGTGCGAAAATACTGAAATTTTTGTGAATTTTATACTCTGCAGATAAGTTTAAATCTGCAAATCCGCCAACTTTTCCGTTATTCCATTCTGCTGAAGTATAATTATTGGGATTAAATCCGTCCTTTTGAATATCAAAAACATTTGACGTTCTGTCCGTTACGAAATAAGCTTTGAAGCCGAGATTCAGTTTTTTCTCAAGCATTGTATATTTTGCTCCAAGGTTAAATTGCACCAACGGTTTGTAATAAACTTCTTCCAGATTATCCAGATTGTACTTCATGTAATGTAAACCGGCATCTACAATTAGATTTTCCATTGGAAATACCTCTAAATCGCCTTTCACTTCCATCAAAGTTCCGTTGTCATAAATTGAGCTGAATGTATTGGCATAGTCATAAGGTTTCCTTTCGGTATTAACATTGTAATCAAAAATAGTATTGGCAAAGAAGAATTGTGCATTATTCACTTTGCTGAAGCCTGCATTTACATCATATTTAAATGTCTGATCTACATCGCCTTTCATCCCGAAATAGAAATGGTATTTGGTTTCTGTGGGCGTAAGGAATAAATCTGACACCAGAAAAGGATTTTCGTCCAGCAGATTTCCGTAAGTATTCATTTTCAAACCACCGTCGATTCCTCCATAGAACTTGAACTCATCCGCTGCCGCAACCAAAATTTCTGCTTTTGGAAACCAATAGAATTTATTGTTTTTTGATTCTTCTGTAATACTGCTTGAATTTTTAGAATTAAGAAAACTGAAATCCGAACCAATCAACAAGTAAGAATCGCCTTTGTAGAACGTTACTTTTGGTGATAAGGTGAAATTGAACTGATTATTTGTATTCTTATTTAAAATATCAAACTTCGAATTGACTGTTTCCAGACTCAGACCTAAATCACCATTGGCAGTGATGTCGTCATAAACCGGAAAATCGTGCTTTGATAAATTCACATCGATGTTCGCATAATTTTCACTTGCGCCAAAGTGGTCGCTCAGAAAGTAAGATTTCACACGAACATCATTGAGAATATCATTGGAATAATGGTCATAATAACCATTGACACTGAATTTATTGACTTTCTGCTGCAAATCAACATCATTACTGGATGGTGTCATAGCATAAATCCCGTAATAATTATAATTGTTGAAAGCATAATTGGCATCGATATTAAACTTCCCAGTTTCCGTATAGATATTGGAAAATACACCAATTTTGGCTTCGTTCTGCTTGGAATCCCAATCGTAAACTTTTTTCAGACCGCTTGTAGAAAGGTAATGCGCATCTGCGCCAATTTCCACATTGTCCTGGATTTTACCTGAAACATTAGCATCAGCAAGAAATTTACCATAATTCCCATAACCTAGCCTGAAATAATTGGATTGATAATCATTAGAGAATTTTGGAGAGATATCTTCGCCTTGAATTTCGGTTGTTTTGAAATCGGAAACAGGCGGAACATTCACAATATCATATTTCAGAT
>JAEXJU010000200.1 GCA_023448955.1 Bacteroidota bacterium | reverse complement strand
AGATGGAGGAGAACTTGGGTTTATTACTCCAAATACTTATCTATCAAATAAATATATTCAAAAATTAAGAAACTTTATTTTAAAAAATACTTTTATTGAAAAAGTTATTAATTATAATGAAATTGTTTTTGTAGATGCCGGAGTAGATGTAACTACATTAATTTTAACTAAAGACAAAATTAAAAACGAAAATGTAAAGATTTATAATTCCGAAAGAGGAGAATTAAAATTTATTACAAACAAATCTCAAAATAGTTGGAATGAAGCTGAAGAACAAGTTTTTAATTTAAAGAATGATTTTTTCTTTGAATTTAAAGATTGTGTTAAATTAGAAGAAATAGGAAATACTTATTTTGGGATACAAGCATATGATAGAAAAAGTTCAATTTCGAATAAAAAAATAAATGAAAATTATATTTCAATTATTGATGGGGCTGACGTAGTTAGATTTCAATATTCAATTCCAAACAAATATTTCAATTATTTGTTTGAAAATATTAAAAGTGGCGGTGATTTGAATGTATATAGTCAAGATAGAATCGTTATAAGTCAAATCGGGCAATCTCCAAAAGTAGGTTTCTGTGAAAAAGGAATTTTGACATCTAATACAATTTACAATTTATTTTTAAAGGATTCAAGATTTTCTTTAAAGTATATTCTTGCAATTTTAAACTCTCAATTGATAAAAAGCTATTGGTTATCAAAGTATAATGACAATAAAGACTTATTTCCGAAGATAAAAGGTTACCAATTAAAACAACTCCCAATAAAAGAAATTTCTTTAGAAAACCAACAACCTTTCATCGAAAAAGCCGACCAAATGCTTTCTTTAAATAAAGAATTGCAAGAAATTTCGCAAAAATTCCAAAGAAATCTTCAAAGAGAATTTTCACTGGAAACGCTTTCCAAAAAATTACAAAATTGGTATGAGCTTTCCTTTGCAGAGTTCCTAAAAGAATTGGCAAAAGCAAAACTCAACCTTACACTTTCCCAAAAAGCAGAATGGGAAGATTATTTCTTAGCAGAACAACAAAAAGCAATATCTATAAAATCTCAAATACATCAAACAGACAAAGAAATAGACCAAATGGTGTATGAACTTTATGGCTTGACACAGGAGGAAATAGAGATTGTAGAGAATTCCTGATAATAAAAAAGCCTCTGAAAATCAGAGGCTATATTGTTCTAGTAAAATTCAATTCTTACAAAGACGCAGAGTGAACAAGCATATCTGCCAATTTGTTAGAATAACCCCACTCGTTATCGTACCAAGATACCAATTTCACGAAAGTTGGGTTCAGCATAATTCCGGCTTCTTTATCGAAGATAGAAGTTCTTGCATCACTCACGAAATCCTGAGAAACTACAGCATCTTCTGTATAACCGAGAATTCCTTTCAATTCGCCTTCAGATGCAGCCTTGATAGCAGCACAGATTTCCTCGTAAGACGTTGGTTTGTCCAATTTTACAGTAAGATCCACTACAGAAACGTCAGCAGTCGGAACTCTGAAAGACATACCTGTCAGTTTCCCGTTAAGAGAAGGGATTACTTTTCCTACCGCTTTTGCAGCACCTGTAGAAGAAGGGATAATATTGTTAAGAGCAGATCTACCACCTCTCCAGTCTTTTGCAGATGGACCATCTACGGTTTTCTGAGTTGCAGTAGTAGCGTGTACTGTTGTCATAAGACCTTCAGCAATACCAAAATTATCGTGGATTACTTTTGCCAATGGTGCAAGACAGTTAGTTGTACAAGATGCGTTGGAAAAGATTTTGATATCGTCAGTCAGTTCTTTGTGGTTTACACCCATTACGAACATCGGTGTATCATCTTTTGAAGGAGCAGAAAGGATAACTTTCTTAGCACCAGCGTTGATGTGCGCCTGAGCAGAATCTTTAGAAAGGAATAAACCTGTAGATTCTACGATATATTCTGCGCCAATTTCGTTCCACTTTAGGTTGTTCGGATCTTTTTCAGCTGTTACACGGATGGTTTTTCCGTTTACTACAAGGTTATTTCCTTGTACTGATACTTCACCCTTGAACGGTCCGTGTACAGAATCGTATTTTAGCATATAAGCCATATATTCCGCATCGATAAGGTCATTAATCCCTACAACTTCGATGTTGCTTCTTTCGGCCATAGCTCTGAAAACTAAACGTCCGATTCTCCCGAATCCGTTGATTCCTACTTTAATTGTTGACATATTATTTAAAAAATTAAGGTTTTGTTATTTTATTTGTTTTAATGATTACATTGCAAGAATTTCTGCAATCTGAAGCAGGTTCTTATCGATTTCATTATGTTTTTTGATGGCTTCTTCAATTGCGGTGTAAGTAATCCTGTTAGATTGCATCCCAACCATTACTTTATTTCTTCCTTCCATTAATCCTACCACTGCGCCATAACCAAGGTTGCTGGCAAGCACTCTGTCTGCACAGCTAGGTGAGCCACCTCTCTGGATATGACCCAAAATGGTTACTCTGATATCATAATTCGGAAATTCTTCTTTGGTTGCTTTCGCAAGATCATAGATGCTGCCCAGTTCTTCACCTTCGGCTACCACTACGATGCTGGACGATTTACCCACTTTTTCTGCCATTCTGAATGTGCTGAAAAGGTCGTCCATACTGTCTTTTCTTTCAGGGATCAAAATGTCCAATGCGCCGGTTGCAATTCCACTGTTCAGGGCGATGAATCCTGCATCACGTCCCATTACTTCCACAAAGAAAACTCTGTTATGGGATGTTGCAGTATCACGGATTTTGTCGATGGCGTCCATTGCTGTGTTAAGCGCTGTGTCGTATCCAATCGTGTTGTCTGTCCCGAAGATGTCATTATCAATCGTTCCCGGAACACCGATAACCTTGATCCCGAATTCTTCATTGAAGACTTTTGCACCGGTAAAACTTCCGTCTCCGCCGATACATACTAAGGCATCGATACCTAATTTCTGACATTGTTCAAAGGCTTTTTTTCGTCCTTCATAAGTCATAAATTCTTTGGAACGGGCAGACTTGAGAATGGTTCCACCCTGGTTGATTATATTTTTTACGGAACGAGGTCCCATTTTGGTAACATCGCCGGCAATAAGGCCATTGTAACCTTCACGGATTCCGTAGCAGTCTATTTTAAAATGATTCGCTGTTCTTACAACTGCTCTAAGTGCGGCATTCATCCCGGGCGCATCGCCTCCGGAAGTCAGAACCGCAATAGATTTTATGTTGTTTTCTGACATATTTTTAATTTTTTTCTAAGCAAATTTACGAAATATGAATCACATTTTAGCCCTCATCTCAGGATTGTTAATTAATTTATATCATAGGATAATGGATTGTTGGTTCTGAAAATATGACAAATGTTAGAATTAATTTTTTTTCAGGCTTTGGAAGTTTTATTATATTTACCGTCAATACGATAAAAGATTTAACCTTAAAAAAATACATCGTTTAACAGTTTTATAATTCAAATAAATAAACAAAATAAAAAATCAGATTATGAAAGTTACCGTAGTTGGAGCTGGAGCAGTGGGAGCAAGCTGCGCAGAGTATATTGCAATGAAAGACTTCGCTTCAGAAGTTGTTTTGGTAGATATCAAAGAAGGTTTTGCAGAAGGGAAAGCAATGGACCTTATGCAGACAGCTTCTCTCAATGGATTCGATACCAAAATCACCGGAACGACAGGAGATTATTCCAAAACAGCTGGTTCAAAAGTGGCGGTGATCACTTCCGGAATTCCAAGAAAACCAGGAATGACGAGAGAAGAATTGATAGGCATCAACGCAGGTATTGTAAAAGAAGTAACTGAAAATTTAGTAAAACATTCTCCGGATGTCATCATCATCGTGGTTTCTAACCCAATGGATACAATGGCTTATCTGGTTCATAAAACATCTGGTCTTCCAAAAGAAAGAATCATCGGTATGGGTGGTGCTTTGGATTCCGCAAGATTCAAGTACAGATTGGCAGAAGCTTTGGAAGCGCCAATTTCTGATGTGGACGGTATGGTTATCGCTGCTCACTCTGACACAGGAATGTTGCCATTATATAGCAAAGCGACAAGAAACGGCGTTCCGGTTTCAGAATTTTTGAGCGAAGAGAAAAAAGCTTATGTCATCGAGGAAACTAAAGTTGGCGGAGCGACATTGACCAAATTATTAGGAACTTCGGCTTGGTATGCGCCAGGTGCTGCTGTTTCTGTAATGGTTCAATCGATTCTTTGCGACCAGAAAAAAATGATTCCTTGTTCATTAATGTTAGATGGTGAATATGGCGAGAGCGATATCTGTCTTGGTGTTCCTGCAATTATCGGTAAAAACGGTGTTGAGAAAATCGTCGACATTACTTTGACTGACGAAGAAAAAGCAAAATTTGCCGAAGCTGCAAAAGCTGTAAGAGAAGTGAATGGCGATTTGAAATTTTAAGAAAAAATCGATCTGAATAAACAATCGTCTTGTGAAAACAGGACGATTGTTATTTTCTATACGCATGAATATTTTCAGAAAATTCTTTCATATCATTCATTCAGTCCTTTTCCGATAAGGATATTCGGGATTGATTTTTCGATTCTCGATTCTCTGGTTTTGGATTGTTTTGGTGCGGAAAAGTGAATGAGATAGGCACGTTGTCTTCCTGGTGTTAGAGATTCGAAAGATGATTTCAATTCTGGATTTCCATTCAATTTCGTTTGAAATTCTTCTGGGCAAGGTGTTGCTTCTCTTTTTATTTCCACTTTTTCGCCACGTTCTTCTATTTCAATGGCTTCCAAAATATAATCTCTTATCAGCGATTTTTTATTCTGGATGTCATTCACATTCAGGAAGCGCATTTGTCTTCCGGCTTGTGTGTTTTCTCCCATTTTGACCAGAAGATTTTCAGAATCTTTCATTATTCCACCTTTGAAGAAAAGAAGTGCAAAATAATCCTTAAAACCTTGTATAAGCACAATATTCTTTCCAAGAAAAGAATAACACGGTTTTCCCCACTTGAAATCTTCAGTCAATTGACAATCCAAAATGATGGCTCTCAATACATTCATCTCATTTTTCCATTGTTTGGAACTGTTGATATGATCTTTTACTTTTGGATTCATAAGCTAAGATTAATTTTTTCAAATTTAATTAAAATTATATTCGGAATAAATTTATTCGGATTTTGATGTAACAAAAATGGATTCCAGTTGTCTTATCAATATAAACTATAACAATGAAGCAAGTCTTATCCAGTTTGGGATTACTCTCTTTTGCAATTAATTTTGCACAATCTACACCTAAAGATACCATAAAATCCAAAGAAATAGAAGCAGTTACGGTCATCGCCAAGAAACCAACTGTGGAAAGTAAAGCAGACAGGACGGTTTTCAATGTGGCAAACAGTTCTATTCTTGCCGGAAATACCACTTGGGATATTGTGAGAATGACACCTTTGGTGAGCATAGATAATAATGATAATGTGAGAGCAGAGGGCGAGTCTGTTACAGTTTACATCAACGACAGAAAATCTGTTTTTACCGGAAAAGAACTCAAAGAATATCTGAAAACCATTCCTGCTGATAATCTGATGAAAATAGAGGTGATTACCAGTCCTTCTTCCCGCTACGAAGCGACTGGTGCGGTCATCAATATTGTTCTCAAAAAAAGAGAAGATGAAGGGATGAAAGGCAGTCTGTCATTAACCAATACGCAGAATACCAAAAATAACCAGTACGCCAGTCTGAATCTGAATTATCACCGGAAAAATTTTACACAGACTTTCACTGGGAGTTATAGTGATAATGTTTTTGTGACAAAAAACAGCAACGATTTTACTTATTATGCCAATAAAGAAAGGCAGTTTATAAACTCGGAAAGTGCTTTTACTAACCGAAATCCTTCTTTTTCTTCTACTTCGGAATTTGAGCTGAATGATAAGAATAATATTGGGTTGGTTTTGGAATATTTCCGGGGAAAGAGAGGTTCGGAATCAGATTCATTCACAGATTTTTATTATAATGACGTTCTGAAGCGCAAAGATTATCAGTCTTTTATGAGCTCAGGGATTAATAAAACATTAGGAACCAATTTGTTTTATAAATATTATGACAAGGAAAAAAACAAAATCCTAGACATTAATCTTGGAATCAATTATGATTCCGAAAACAGTAGCAATAACAGGATTCTTAGGAGCTCGACAGATTTTTCTGTAGCTAATATCAAGTGGGATCTGATTGCACCAAGCCGAAATACCATCATTAATAACGATTCTCAAAACCGAAATTATTACATCAAATTAGATTACACCACACCACTGGGAAAAGGCGGAACTTTGGAAGCTGGAGGAAAGGCTAATTTTAATAACAATGTGATTCCTAATGACTATTTTGATTTTATAGATCCAAAAGAAAATACCAAAAGCGATTTTCATTATATCGACAATATCAATTCATTGTACTTCAATTACAGCAAGACTTTTTTTGAAAAACTGGAAACCAGATTTGGACTTCGGTATGAATACATCAAATTTGAACTCAGAGAAAATGTTAAAAATACGGGAAGGACAGAATCTTATGGAACCTGGATGCCAAATCTCCTTCTGAAATATGCTTTTTCTCCGAATTATGATCTGAGTTTTACCTACAATCACAGTCTTTGGAGACCTTGGTATTCTGAGTTTAACCCTTTCGAAATGCCAAACACAAACGGAATCTATTACAGAGGTAATATGGAATTGCTTCCTAATCCGAACGACCGTTTTATGCTAAAGCTGAGTTTATATAAAAAGTATTTCCTATCCGCAAGATATATGTTTACCAACCAGGATTATTGGGAAAATTACAAACAGGAATATGACGCCGATGGAAAAATTACAAAAACCATTGTTTTTCCGGATAATTTCAAAGGAAGGGTAGATCGTTTTTATCTTTTTGCCAATACCAACCAAAATTTCTTCGAAAATAAGCTGAATGTCAATTTTGGTTTAGGCTGGTATTACATTGATAACAGTGATTTTAACAAAAGAAACAGTTTGAGCGGAGACAATAATTATATCAGTTATCTTGGCGGTTCTACTAATTTATCTTATACCAATTTATTCAATAAAAATATCAATCTGAGCGCTTGGTTTAGTGTTGATAATCAGAATAACGGAAACTCATCTGCCAAAAAATATAATTATTTTCATAATATTTCGGTAACTAAAATCTTTCCTGTATCGCAAATTGAGACCAGCATTCAGCTGATGAATATTTTCAAAAGACCAAGTATGAACACCACTACATACACACAGATAGGAACAGTTCAGAATTATAACAGGTGGGATTGGTATGGTTTTTCACTCACTTTTGTAAAACGTTTCGGAAACCAGAAAGTAAAAGAAAATACCAAAACCGATGTCGAGAAAAATTCCGGCGGAGGCAAATAGCAATTAGCTTATCGCTTTAAACTTCAAAATTTTATAAATCAGAACGGGCAATTTGTCCGTTTTTTATTTTTTTTAAATCAAAATATCTGATGAGTTTACGTTTTTGCGAGCATTAAAAATATTTTCAATAAGTTCAAAAAATCTCTCCGCCTTTGCGTTTAAATTTCTAGCAAACAAACTTTAATAAAAATTTCACACCCCAAAACTTTTGAAAGCCTTAAATTTGGGATTCAATAAAAAGTATTTCAATGTTCAAAAAGATTCAGATTTTCGTTTTAGCGGTTGCCACAATTGGAAATGTCAATGCGCAAAAAACAAAATTAAATTCAGGAGACAGACCAAAATTAGTCGTAGGATTGGTGGTAGACCAGATGCGCTGGGATTATCTTTACCGCTTCGAAAAGAAATTTGGTAAGGGCGGATTTCAGAGACTTTTAGGCGAAGGTTATTCTTTCAATAATGTTCATATTCCTTACATTCCTACAGTTACTGCGATTGGGCATACTTCTATTTATACAGGCTCAGTGCCTTCCATCCACGGTATTGCCGGTAATGACTGGACGGACAAGCAAACAGGCAAGAATGTTTACTGTACAACGGACGAGAGCGTAACTCCAATTGGTACGGATAATAAAAGAAACGGAAGTCATTCTCCTAAAAATCTTTGGTCCACAACGGTTACAGATCAATTGAGAATTGCCAGTAATTTCCAGTCAAAAGTCGTAGGCGTTTCTTTGAAAGACCGCGCTTCTATTTTACCGGCAGGTCATAATCCCACTGGTGCATTTTGGTTTGATGATGCTACTGGAAATTTTATCACAAGTTCTTATTATATGAACGATTTGCCAGGTTGGGTCAAAAATTTCAATGAGCAGAAAAATCCTGAAAAACTATTGGCAAACGGATGGGAAACTGTTTTGCCGATTAATCAATATACAGAAAGTACTGCTGATAATGTAGAATGGGAATTTCCGGTAGGGACAGCGAAAGAACCTGTTTTTCCTTATAAAAACCTTCTGTCAGATTATGCGGCAAAAAAAGGAGTAATCCGCACAACACCTTTTGGAAATACCCTCACTCTGAATTTTGCAGAAGCGGCTTTGGATAATTATGCCTTAGGTAAAGGATCTGAGACCGATTTTTTGGCAATTAACTTAGCTTCTACAGACTATGTCGGGCATTCTTACGGACCAAATTCCATCGAAGTTGAGGATACTTATATAAGATTGGACAGAGATTTGGCTGCGTTTTTCAAAATGTTGGATGAGAAAATAGGAAAAAATAATTATTTGGTTTTTCTGTCGGCAGATCACGGTGGCGCCAATGCGGAAGGTTTTCTGAAAGCCAACAAAATATTAGGTGGTTTTTTTGATGAAGGAATGGAGAAAAATCTGGGTTCGGAACTGGAAAAGAAATATGCCAACTCTAAACTGATTCTCGGAATTGACAATTACCAAATCTACCTGAATCAGAATCTTATAAAAGAAAAAAATCTGGATGAAGAAGCAATTAAATCTACAATTATTGAAAATCTTAACAAAGATCCAAGGGTTTTATACGCTGTAGATCTAAAAAAGATAGGCTCTTCTGCTATTCCGGAACCGATAAAATCCCGAGCCATCAATGGTTACAACTGGCAGAGAAGTGGTGATGTACAGATCATTTCTCACGATGGGATGTTACCAAGCTATGCCAAAAAAGGAACCACTCACAGCGTCTGGAACTCTTACGATTCTCACATTCCGCTGATTTTTATGGGTTGGGGCATTAAACATGGCGAGAGCAATGGTGACTATTATATGACGGATATTGCACCAACTATCTCCGCTTTACTTCACATCGAATTTCCAAGCGGTGCAATCGGAAAACCAATTACGGAAGTGATTGGGAGATAAAATTAAAAGTGGATTTGAATTAACATCAGCATTTCAAAGCGACGAAGTCGTAAAATATTGGTAGAGAAATATAAAAATGTAGTGTAATTGATGAGGTGCGAAGCACCGAAATGTTGGTATAACTTAAGTCGCAAATATTTTCGAATTGGAAAAGTTTGCGACTTTTTTGCATCTTATGAATTATTTCTTGCGCCGTGGCGATAAAAACAATTCGTATTTTTGAACAATGAATTTGAAAGAACAAGATATCTTCGATTTGTTGAATGAAAAGGCAGAACTCTACAATTCTCCGGATTTTATTACCGATGATCCAATCCAGATTCCGCATCGTTTTTCTCTGAAGCAGGATATCGAGATTGCCGGATTTTTGTCTGCCAGCATCGCTTGGGGAAACCGTAAATCAATTATCAATGATGCCAATAAAATGATGGAGCTGATGGACAATTCACCTTATGATTTTGTGATGAATTTTACCGATTCTGATTTGAATAAAATTCCTGCAAAAGCCATTCACAGAACATTTAATCACGAAGATTTTATCTTTTTTCTAAAAAATTTTAGACGGATTTATACTCAGTTTGAAAGCCTCGAAGACGCATTTTTAATGAATGAAAATGAAGTTAATTTCTCACATTCCATCGAGCGTTTCAGGAAATATTTTATTGCTGAAAATCACCGTGGACAGAAACATGTAAGCTCGCCTTACAAAAATTCTGCGTCCAAAAGATTAATAATGTACTTGCGTTGGATGGTTCGGAAAGATAAGAAAGGCGTTGATTTTGGAATTTGGGAAAAGACTGATGCCAGGTTTTTATCAGTTCCTTTAGATGTTCACACCGCCAATATCTCCAGAAAATTAGGAATTCTGACACGAAAACAAAACGATTGGAAAGCGGTGGAAGAATTAGATTTGATACTTAGAAAATACAATGCGGCAGATCCTGCGATTTATGATTTTGCACTGTTCGGACTGGGTGTTTCCAGGGAGTTCGACTAAAAGAACCGGCTCTTTAGAAGCCGGTTCAGTAGATAAAAACATCTCATTTTTTTAGTTAGACAACAACAAAAAGGACAGCCGACAGTGCTATCCTTTAAATTTTTATATCAAATTTAATTTGAGTAATTCCGATTGGGTTAAAAGCAAATTTTGTAATCATTTCCTAAATCTCTATAGTAAAATTAGGAATAAAAATCATACCATTTGTAAACTAAATGTTAAAGTTTCAAAGTTATCCACATTTATTTGTGGATAAAATAATTAATTAAGCTTCTCTTTGATATACTTCCCGGTAAAAGACTTCTTTTCTTTCACCAAATCTTCCGGCGTTCCTGTAAAAACAATCTCACCACCATATTTTCCGGCATTGGGACCAACGTCAATAATGTGGTCGGCACATTTGATAATATCAGGTTGATGCTCAATCACTACAACTGAATGTCCTAATTCTATCAATGCCTGAAGTGATGTCAGTAATTTCTTAATATCGTGAAAATGCAACCCAGTCGAAGGTTCATCAAATACAAATAACGTTTTTTCCGTTGTTACACCTTTTACAAGGAAAGATGCCAATTTTACTCTTTGTGCTTCACCGCCAGAAAGAGTAGAAGAGGACTGACCGAGTTGCAGATAACCCAAACCAACATCCTGAAGTGGTTTCAGCTTGGTTGCGATTTTTTCTTCGTGATTTTCTTTGAAGAATTCCAACGCTTCGTCCACCGTCATATGGAGAATGTCTGAAATATTCTTTTCATCATATTTAATTTCAAGGATTTCTTTCTTGAAGCGTGTTCCGTTGCAAACTTCACATTCCAGCTCGATGTCTGCCATAAAC
>JAEXJU010000175.1 GCA_023448955.1 Bacteroidota bacterium | reverse complement strand
GGATTTTATAGATATGACAGATCCGGAACACAGGAAAGAACTCTACGAGCACTTCCGCGAAGAAATGAAGCGAGACAAAGCAAGACACAAGATTCTTCCGCCTTCCAAATTTGGTCTTATCCAAATGACCAGACAGCGTGTACGCCCGGAAAAGCATATCGAGACTTCCGAGGAAAATCCAAACAAAGACGGCGAAATCATTGCCCCTATCGTGATCGTGGAAAGAATGGAAGAATCTATCAGAACAATAATGCAAAAGGAGAAAGGAAAACTTTTCCTGCACGTTCATCCATTTCTGGAAGCATACTTAACAAAAGGTCTGGCAAGCATCCAAAACAAGTGGTTTCTGAAGTATAAAAAATGGGTGACCATCATCCCTAGAGATTCCTTCAAAATGCTGGAATTTCACTTATATAACTCCAGCAAAAAAGAGCTGATGAGTTATTCGAACTAAAAAATCAAACTTTGCTAAGACTTTAGCAAAGTTTTTTATTTACATTAACTAATATTTAACTTCCGAATTGAGTTAATTAATTATTATTATGATATTTTGGTCATAATTTTGATGAGTTGATAATTAAATATACAAGTATATATGTCAGGAAAAATTTTATGGATAGATGATGAAGTGGACTTACTCAGACCTCATATTGTCTTTTTAGAAAATAAGGGTTACAAAGTGACGCCCGTAAACAATGTGAACGAGGCGCTCGAAATCATTGAAAAAGAAAAATTCGCATTAACACTGCTGGATGAAAATATGCCGGGAATTTCCGGATTAGAAGCCATTCCTATGATTAAAGAGAAGGATAATGCTCTGAAAATTGTGATGGTTACCAAAAGTGAAGAAGAGCATATTATGGAGCAGGCTATTGGTTCTCAGATTGCAGACTATATCCTGAAGCCGGTCAATCCAAATCAGGTTCTGCTTTCTCTGAAAAAAAATCTGCAAAGTGAATCTTTGGTGGAACAGAAGACAATCGTAGACTACCAGCAGGAATTCAGAAATCTCAGCATGGAATTGTCTTATCTCAGAACTTACCAGGACTGGGCAGAATATTATAAAAAGATACTTAACTGGGAAATCAAATTTGACAAGGTATTTGACAGTGAATTTGCAGATTTACTTCAGAACCAGAAAGAAGAGGCAAACATCCAGTTTTCGAAATTCATCGAGAATAATTATGAAGACTGGCTGCATAGCAATGACAAACCGATGATGAGCCATACACTCTTCAAGGATAAGGTGAAGCCAGAACTGGAAAAAGAAAAGGTACTTTTATTAATGGTAGATAATCTGAGATATGACCAGTGGAAAGTTATAGAACCATTATTCACAAGGTTTTACAATAAAACGTCAGAAGACTATTATTTCAGCATCTTGCCAACGGCAACTCAGTATGCAAGAAACTCTTTTTTTGCAGGATTGATGCCATCGGAGATCGAAAAAAGATTTCCGCAATATTGGTTCAATGACAATGAGGAAGGGAATAAAAATGAGCACGAAAGAGACTTTCTGGAAGATCAGATGAAACGAATAGGTCTGTCAGGAAAATCAATGAAATATCTGAAAATCCTAAATGCCGATTTTGAACGTAAAATTCTGGATGATTTTAACCAGCATAAAAACAATGACTTGCTTGTCATCGTCTATAACTTTATAGATATTTTATCCCATGCAAAAACCGATAATAATATTGTAAATCAATTGATTAGGGATGATAAAACATTCAGGTCATTAACTTATAACTGGTTCGAAAACTCTTCGCTCATTAAAATTATTAAAACAGCGGCAGAAAATGGCTTCAAATTGGTCATCACAACAGACCACGGCACAGTTTATGTTAAAAAACCTAGTAAGGTGGTTGGTGACAGGGAAACCTCTACCAACATCAGGTATAAGACAGGAAGAAGTCTCACTTATGACGATGGAGATGTTTGGGCAATCAATAATCCGGACAAGCTTTTTTTACCCAAAGGCAACCTCAGTTCCAAATATATCTTTGCTAAGAACAACATCTTCCTCGCATACCCGAAAAATTATAATCACTTTGTGAATTACTACAAAGACACTTATCAGCACGGGGGAATCTCTCTGGAAGAGGTCATTATCCCGATAAGCATATTAGAGCCCAAATAGTTTTTTTCATAGTTTATTTGATTTGGGTTTATTGGGCGGAAAAGATTGATTACCTTTTCCGCCTTTTTATTTTTTAGGAGCAACACATTTTGTTTGCAGAATAACCTTCCAACCCGCTGTCCGCTCTATCTTTTTCTCGCTCGGTCGGCTCCGCTCCGCTCCGCCGCCTCGCTCCAAAAAGGATGCCGCTACCATCGGGGCTATACAGAGGTTTTGTATTTCTTTTGACCATTCCAATCAAAATTCCGACCTTTGGAAATCATTTATCAACCAACATTTATCAATTATAAAAATGAAAATCATCTCCTACAATGTAAACGGAATACGTGCAGCCTTCACCAAAGATTTTCTTGGCTGGCTGAATGTTGCCAATCCTGATGTGATCTGCATCCAGGAAAGCAAAGCAGGAAATGATCAGATAGATATAGACAGTTTCGAGAAATTGGGATATCACAGTTACTGGCATTCAGCAGTAAAAAAAGGTTACAGTGGCGTAGGAATCGCTTCCAGAATCAAACCTAACCACGTAGAATTTGGCTGTGGGATAGAGAATTATGACAGTGAGGGCAGAATAATCCGCGCCGATTTCGATGACTTTTCGGTGATTTCAGTTTATGTCCCTTCAGCTTCAAATATTGACAGACTTGATTTCAAGATGAAGTTCTGCTTTGATTTTCTGGCATACATCAGAGAACTCAGAAAAACCATCCCCAATCTCGTTATCAGCGGCGATTTCAATATTTGTCATCAGGCTATTGATATTCATAATCCGATTGGTTTGGCCAATACTTCAGGTTTTCTGCCGATGGAACGCGAGTGGATGACCAACTTTATGGCTGAAAATCAACTTACAGACAGTTTCAGGTATTTCAACGATCAGCCGGATCAATATTCCTGGTGGAGTTACAGAGCAGGTTCCAGAGCAAGGAACAAAGGCTGGCGTTTGGATTATAATTTTGTATCTGAACCATTGAAAGACAAAATGACCAGAGCAGTTATTCTGGCAGAAGTCAAACATTCTGACCATTGTCCCGTTTTAGTAGAACTGACATTATAAATGATAATCTATAATTGATTTTTATTAACGGTTATTTTTACATAATTTTCATTATTCATCATTTATAATTTATCAACCATCAACCAACGTGCATCAGCAGCTTAATCTCATCATAGAAGTTCTCGGAACCATTTCCTTTGCAATGTCTGGCAGTTTTGCGGCAATGCAGAAACGCCTTGATCCGTTTGGCGTGTTGATTATCGCATTCGTTACCTCTGTTGGTGGCGGAACTGTGAGAGACTTACTTTTAGATGTTCCTGTTTTCTGGATGACGGATATGCTCACTTGTTCTCTGATTTTTTGCACCTGTGTTTTTTCAATGATTTTCAAATCCATCGAAAAAAACTTCAAAGTGACTTTATTTATTTTTGATAGTTTCGGACTTGGTCTGTTTACAATAATCGGTATTCAGAAAGGTATAACCGCAGGTCTGCACCCGTTGATTTGTCTTACGCTGGGAACGATTACGGGCTGTTTCGGGGGAATCATCAGGGATATTTTACTGAACAGAATTCCTCTGATTTTCAGGAAAGAAATCTATGCAACAGCCTGCATCGTAGGTGGCGGAATTTTTCTTTTGATGTCCAGATTTACAGGCTGGCCTTATACATTAGTTCAGATCTCTACCATTATCTTGATTGTTGCTATCAGAACATTAGCCGTAAAATACCATTGGAGAATTCCGAAATTCTATGGTTACGAAAATAATGAAGAAATGTAAATAAAAAGAGCGAAATCAACTTTCGCTCTTTTGTTTATTTAACTAGAAAAATTTGCCTCGGTTTCTCATATGCGGATTGTGCATATGTTTTTGCATTGTCGGCATTTTCATCTGCTCTTTCATCATCTTGATCTGGTCTGTCATCATTCCTGCGGAGTCCAGTTGTTTCGCTTCGTCCAGTAATTTCTGAGCTTCAGCTTTTCGTCCTTTGGACAATGCAGATGCTGCAAGGTTCAGTTTTGCCATTGCTCTGTCGTGTTTCATATTCAAACCGTAATCCAGAGCTTTTTTCATCAATCCCTCTGTTTTTGCAGGATTATCCTGAGCTGTCGTCAGGGCTTGGAGATAATGAAAATAACCATATTGACTCTTATGAAGCTGGGATTTATAATCTGTAATATTGGCTAAAAACTTGGAAGCTTTATCCATATTTTGTTTTCTCAGCTGCCAGAATGCTAAAAGAATATTTTCGTTTTTAAAGAATAAAGCAATAGGAATTGCAGAAAGCACGACTAAAACGATGCCCCAGCCAATGTTACGGTTGAACATCAGGTAAATGCCTAATGCAATAATAATTGCTGCCGCTACAAATTTTAGGTATTTGTTCATTGTTAAATTTTAGGTTGCAAAGATAAGAATTAAGCATAAGATTTCCGAAAAACATTCATCATTGGTTGATGAAAAATTTTTGTTTTAATTCAAAAAAAATACTAAATTTATTTTTTGTAACTATTTAATTTACATATTAATATTCCGAATATTTATATTTTTTACGATGAAAAATGTCAAAAATTTCCTACTCACAGCTATTCTTTTTTTGAGTATTGTCTGTTATTCACAGCAATCTGCCAATCCGCTTGCGAATACAGAGTGGAACGGAATAGCCAATATTCCATCTCCGGAAGAAATAACATTCAAATTTTCTAACGATACAATTGATCTTGTTTTTTCAGGAAACGTTGTGGAAAAAATGAAATATTCTTTCAAGGATCAGGAAACAATCAAGCTGTTTAAAATCGAAGGAAATTCGCCCTGTGATTCTACAGAAGAAGGATTTTATAAATTTCTGATAAAAAATGATACCCTTACTTTCACAAATGTTGAGGATGCATGTATGGCGAGACAAATGGCTTTTTATGGGAATGTTTATAAAAAAGCTGCAACTGTAACTACATCTAAATAGATTTTAGGGATTAAAAAACTCCCAAACCACTTTTGCTTTTGCTTTTCCCAGGATTTCTTCCAAAGTAGCCAGGTCGGATTCTTTGACTCTTTTTACCGATTTTAGTTTGGATAAAAGTAGTTCAATTGTTTTTTCTCCAACTCCGGGAATTTCCTCTAGCTCAGATTTTATCGTTGAGTTCTTTCTTCTTGTTCTGTGATGTTTCACGCCAAAACGGTGCGCCTCATCTCTCACCCTTTGAAGAATTTTGAGCGTTTCCGCTTTTTTATCAATATATAACGGAATAGAATCTTCCGGAAAATATATTTCTTCCAGTCTTTTGGCAATTCCTATAATTGTGATTTTCCCGTACAAACCAAGCAATTTCAGACTTTTGACAGCTGATGACAATTGGCCTTTTCCACCATCAATCAGAATCAGTTGTGGCAAAGGTTCGCCTTCATCTATCAATCTTCTGTAACGCCTGTAAATAACTTCTTCCATTGTGGCAAAATCATTTGGACCTTCCACAGTTTTAGGATGAAAAATACGATAGTCGGCTTTGCTCGGTTTTCCGTCTTTGAAAACCACACAGGCCGAAACAGGATTTGTTCCCTGGATATTTGAGTTATCAAAACCTTCAATATGTCTTGGTTCCACAGGCATTCTCAGGATTCTCTGCATTTCGGACATTATTCGGTTTGTATGTCTTTCCGGATCTATGATCTGGACTTGTTTTAATTTTTCAAGACGGTATTCTTTTGCATTTTTTTCAGAAAGTTCTACTATTCTCTTCTTGTCACCTACTTTTGGAACAATCAGTTTTACATTAGGAATTTCAATGCCCAGATGAAAAGGAATCAAAATTTCCTTCGATGTAGAATCGAATTTTTGCCGTATTTCTACCAACGCCTCTTCCAGAATATCTTCGTCCGTTTCTTCCAGCACTTTTTTGATTTCTGTAGTAAAACTCTGAACAATAGAACCATTCCGGATTTTAAAATAATTGACATAAGCTGCCGTTTCATCACTCGTCATCCCGAAAACATCCACATCATCAATGCTTGGATTTACTACAGTATGTTTCGCCTGGTAATCATCCAATGACTCGATATTTTGTTTGATCATTTGCGCTTTTTCAAACTCCAGATTCGAGGCAAAGCGAAACATTCTTTCTTCCAGATATTTTTTTGCAAATCGGAAATCACCTTTTATGATTCCACGTATCGCTTCCACTTTTTCATCATAATCTTCCTTGGATTCGAGAGCTTCACACGGGCCGTTACAGTTTTTGATGTGATATTCCAGGCAGACACGGTATTTGCCTTCCGCAATTTTTTCGGGTGCAAGATTCAGATTACAGGTTCTGATTTTGTAAAGACTTTTGATCGTATCCAGCAGAATCCTTGCAGGGCGAACTTTAGCGTAAGGTCCATAATATTCCGATCCGTCCTTGATCTTGGTTCTTGTGAGGAAAATTCGTGGGAAATCTTCATTTTTGATGCAAATCCACGGATAGGATTTGTCATCCTTCAGCATCACGTTGTAAAATGGCTGGTGCGCTTTTATCAGATTGTTCTCAAGCAAAAGTGCATCATACTCACTGTTTACAACGGTAGTTTCCAGCCTGTGAATTTTGGAAACCATAATCCGTGTCCGGTAACCATTCTGGTTTTTATTAAAATAAGACAACACTCTTTTTTTGAGATGTTTGGCTTTTCCTACGTATAATAGCTGATCGTTCTTATCATAGTAACGATAAACACCAGGTTCCGAAGGAAGGGTTTTGAGCTGAAGTTCAAGATTGGGATTCACAGTACAAATTTAGTGAATGTTTCTCTGAAATTTAGTTTTCAATGACGCAGAATTCTGAACCTAAGTTTACATTAATAAAAGTGCATACCTTTAACCAACGAGCTGCGCAGGAGTTGCTGCATTGCTTCGAAGATTTTTATTGAATGAGTTTTATTCCTCAATCAGATTATTTTCCGAATTATCCAGCAAGCTCTGCGGGATTTCTTTTTTGTTTTTGATGCCCAGCTTTTTCAGCTTTTCAGTTTGCCTTACAAGATTATCGTTTCCTGTGTAAAGCTGTTTGTATGCATCAGTAAAAGACGTTTTTGCCTGATCGATATTTTTTCCCACTTTGTCAAGGTTTTCCACAAAACCAACAAATTTGTCATACAATTTGGCACCTTGTGAAGCAATTTCCATAGAATTTCTGTTCTGATATTCACGTTTCCAGAGGTCTGCAATCAGTTTCAGAGAAGTGATAAGGTTGCTTGGGTTTAGTAACAAAATCCGTCTTTCGTAGGCAAAATTCCAGAGGTTCTGATCGATTTGCATAGCAGCGATATAAGCCGGATCGCTCGGAATAAACATCATCACAAAATCAAGAGATTTTCCATAATCGTCATAAGCCTTTTGAGATAATTGCTGGATGTGATTTTTGATTGAATTAAGATGTTGTGTTTGCTTGATATTGATGATCTCAGCATCGGTCTCATCTACTAATTCTGTAAAAGCAGAAAGAGAAACTTTGGAATCGATGATGACATTTCTTTCATCAGGATATTTTACAACTGCATCAGGTCTCATTTTTTTACCGGAAAACTCAGAAAATAAAGCTTTATTATCCTCATCACGAAGTTCGTGTTCAAGGAAATATTCCCTGCCTTTTACCAATCCGGATTTTTCCAGTATGCTTTCCAGGATCATTTCTCCCCAGTTTCCCTGAGTTTTAGATTCCCCTTTCAAAGCTCGGGTTAATTTTTTGGCATCGTTGGAAATCTGCTGATTCAGTTCTGCCAGTTCCTTCACTTTTTCAGCGAGTGAGAATCTTTCTTTATTTTCCTTTTCGTAAGCCTCATTGACGCGATTTTTTAATTCAGCAATTCTTTCCTGAAAAGGTTCAAGAATAGTTTTCAGATTGGTTTGGTTGAGTGTTGTAAACTTTTCCGTTTTCTCTTCCAGTATTTTATTGGCCAGATTTTCAAATTGCTCTTTCGCCTGTTCCTGTATTTTCGTGATTTCTTCTTTTTGAGAATCAAGAAGTTTCTGCAATGTTTCGTTTTGGGCAGATAACTGAGACTTTATGGCAATCAGGTTTTGCTTTTCGTCCATCAGATTTCTGATCTCAGCATTTTGAGTTTTATGAAGTTCCTGCTGCTCAGCAATTTTCTGATTATGAGAATTATTTTCGGCAGAAAGTGTCGCAATATTGTTTTTAAGTTCGTTAATGTTGTCAGATTGCTGGAAATTCAATTGCTTTTCATCCTGCAAAAAAATGTTCAGTTCATCAATTTTTAATTGAGAATTCTGAAGATCGGAATTGATCTTTATAAATTGATTATTAAGTTCATCATAAATATTTCTTGAAACTGAAGATGATTTCAGGACAAAATAAATAATGACGGCGCCTAAAATACCACCTACAAAAAAACCGATGATTAGATAAGAGATTTCCATTCTTCAAAAATACAATTTTGTAAGAATAAAAATTAAGGAAATCCGTAAGATTAGTTAGAAATGTCTGGTTATATCTTTCTGTTTTTTGCCAGCATAGGAATAGAGATCAGACCCATAACGAGCATAATAATGATCTGCAAAGGTAGTGTGATGAAAGAGTAGGCGAGGCCCAGTTCTCCGCCTTCTATAGCGTCTTTTCCCATCGAGATAAATAACGCGGTAAATCCAAATTTCATAGCCAGGTTAAAAGCACCGATTCCGCCACTTGCAGGAATAATCATTCCCAGTGTTCCGACGACAAGTATAAAACAGCCATCAGCTAAAGTGAAGTCCGAAGTCTCTGGTAACGAAAAACAAACGAGATACGATGCAAAAAAGTAGCAAATCCAGATTCCCGCTGTCAGCAGGATGAATTTTGCTTTTTGACGGAGTTTGAATACCGAAGTCAGCCCGGCAATTATTCCGTCTATAAAGTCAATGATTTTTGAGAGTAAAGAAAACTTTCTGAAACGATCCTTGAATTTGAAAAAAACTACGAATGCAATTATAATTCCGGCAATGATTCCAATGATAAAAAATGGATTAAACTTAACACCGGATTTTTCATAAAAACTATATATTGCATCGAATTTAAAAATCAGTGTAAGTCCGAGAAATATAAGCATACAAACCAAGTCAATCACTCTTTCCAAAATAATGGTCCCGAATGATTTATCAACAGGAACTTTCTCTACACCATAAAGAGCTGTGGAACGCGCCAGTTCACCGCTTCTCGGAATGGTGAGGTTCATCAGGTATCCGAACGAGATTGACCAAAGTGAGTTACTGGTACTGATTGTATGTTCCATCGGTTCCAGAAGGAGATTCCATCGTACAGCCCTGAAAATATAAGCCGATACTCCGAAAACAGCAGCAAACCCAACCCAGATGTAATTGGCTTTTTTAAGAGATTGTTCTATCTTGTCTAGGTCTAACCCTCTAAGTGCTAACCAAAGAAAAATGCCTGCAATGGCTACAGAAACTAAAATGGTAATCGCATTTTTTAATGCTGAGGATTTTTTCTCTTCCAAGATAAAAATTAGTTAAGTTAAAAGATTGGTGTTCTCATCCGGAAAAACGATTTTCGGCTGAAAGGTTTTTGCTTCTTCTGGCGTCATCTGCGCATAAGCAATTATAATAATGACATCACCTTTGTGAACTTTTCTTGCAGCGGGACCATTTAGACAAATATCGCCGGATTTTCTTTTTCCTTTAATGATATAGGTGTCAAATCGTTCACCATTATTTACATTAACAATATAAACACGTTCCCCCACGATAAGACCGGCTGCATCAATCAAATCTTCATCAATAGTAATACTGCCGATATAGTTAAGATCTGATTCTGTAACACGAACCCGGTGGATTTTTGATTTAAAAACTTCAATTAACATAGCCGCAAATTTACACCAAAAATATGGAGGTGTAAAGAATTTGGGCAAAAGAAAAATATTATGAAGCACATTAAAATCTTTGTTTGTAATTATGAATTTATGAATATTGATTTTTTTACCTTAATTTAATCTAAATATTGATTAATAGTGAGAAATATTTGAAAATGAAATGCCGGAAATCCACTATTTTCGTTAATCTTCATTTTACAAATAATTCATCATATTAAATTGATTAATATATTCTTCACTATTTTTATCAAAAATATTTGCACGATATTAAAATTGTCTTATATTTGCTATAACAACATAACTTTAATCAATAAATATTATGAACAAGTCTGAATTAATCGACGCTATTGCAAAAGATGCAGAAATCACAAAAGCTGCTGCAAAAAAAGCTTTGGAATCATTCGTTTCTAACGTAATGGAAACTCTAAAGAAAAAAGATGGTAAAGTTTCCCTAGTAGGATTCGGTACTTTTTCAGTTTCTGAAAGAGCTGCAAGACAAGGTATCAACCCTGCCACAAAAAAGCCAATCAAAATTGCTGCTAAGAAAGTTGCAAAATTCAAAGCTGGAGCAGATCTTGCTACTGCTGTTGCTGGTGCTAAGAAAAAATAATATTTAAAATATTATCAATAAAAAACCCGTCTGTAAAAGTCGGGTTTTTTATTTATGATTGATTTTCGTCATCTAAAAGGTGGCCAAAGTAATCCTTTTTTGTTTTGAGATAAGAAGCACTGGCTTCATTAGATTTTATCTGTAAAGGAATTCTGGAATTGAACTCGATGTTACTATCTTTTATAAACTGGATTTTTTCCGGATTATTGGTCATCAGATTCAAAGATTTTACGCCGATTTGTTCCAGCATATCTATGGCTACAGAAAAATCACGATCATCTGCGGGTAAACCTAACTGTAGATTGGCCTGAACAGTGTCCAGCCCTTTTTCCTGTAATGCATATGCCTTTAACTTATTGATGATTCCGATATTTCTACCTTCCTGGCGGAGATAGATTATGATGCCGCCGTTTTCCTGCATATATTTCATGGCAGAGTCCAACTGCTCACCACATTCGCATTTTTTTGAATGAAAAACCTCTCCTGTGATACATTCCGAATGGATTCTTACATTGATGGGTTTTTCTAAATCTGTATTCTTTGCAATCAATGCCATATGCGGCATCCAATTTTTGTCGTCTTCGGAGAAAGCCATCATTCTGAATTCCCCAAACTGAGTAGGGACATTCGATTCTGCCTGTAATTTTAACATTGAATTCTAAAAGATTAATTTGAAGACATAGAGTTGCTTTCTACGGTTTTATTCATAGAAGACTCCAAAAGGCTAACATTGGTTTTGATTTTTACCATATATCTGTTGAGAACCTCATTGTCATCATTTGTGATAAATTTTCTTAATTTTTGAATGTTTTTATAATACTTTTCGAATGATTCCAAAGATTTAGTCTTTTCAGACTGATGGAAGTTTCTAACTGCAAGAAGATAATTTGTAAGCGATTTTTTCAATCCCGAAACTTCTCTGTTTACAGCATCATTTCGAAATTTTGGAAAAGTTGAAATCAGGTTAGAAATTGTTGAAGCATAAACTATTGATTCTGGAGAGAGATAGGCATATACCTCAGACAATGAATCAGAATGGAGCTCTTCTGATGCAGATGAACTGGTAGAGCACGATTCAGAAACATTAATAATAATCAGTATTGATAAAAGTTTATAAAAACTTTTCATTTTTTCTGTCCTTTTTGATACAGGATTGGGTTGAGTGACTCATCATTATACATCTTCATCTGCTTGTAAAGTTTCATTTTAACCTTACCATTTTCTATGTCGGATAGAAGCTGATCTATTGCTGTAGAAAGATCTTTTTTTTGCTCTTGTAATATCAGAAGTTTGTCTGCGCATTTTATCTTATGCTCTTCTGAAGCGTCTTCTCTAGCAGCCTCTATTGCCATATGATAGATTTTCAAAGATAAAATAGAAAATCTGTCTATAGACCAGGCGGGCGTTTCTGAGTTAATTCTTGCGTCTGAATTCGGAGTAATATCCTTGTATTTCTCATAAAACCAGAAATCGATCTGTTCTACAAGATCTGTTCTTTTTTGGTTGAGAGAGTCAATTCTACGTTTGATTTTTAAAGCTTCTGTTGGATCAATATCTTCCTCGCGGATTATATCTTCCAAATGCCACTGAACTGTGTCAATCCAGTTTTTTGAATACAAAATCCATTCCAAATTACCTGTCTGGAATGGATTGTTTTCTTGCGAATTAACATCATCTTTGATATGGTAATCTTCAACCGACAGATTAAAGGTTTTCCACGCATTTTCGGTAAAACTCATTTAAGATATGGTTCTAAGAAGGATTGTTCGGTGTAGTGTTAGAAGATTCGCTATTTTTTTTATCATCTTCCTTCACAGCATCTTTAAATTCTTTGATACCAGATCCTAATCCTTTCATCAATTCCGGGATTTTTCTTCCTCCAAACAATAAAAGTAATATCAGTGCAACTATCAGGATATGTTGCCAAGATAAGCTAAGTATAACTGTAGATATTATCATCTTGATTTTTTTACAAAGTTAAATTATTTTTTAATACGAAACCCAGCCTAATGGATCAACTGGTGTTTGTCCATTCCAAATTTGGAAGTCTAATGTTATTGAGCCATCAAAATCACTGCCAATTTCTCCAATAAGCGTTCCGGCAGATACCTGCTGATTTGCTTTTACATAAGTGCTGCTAAGATTGGAATAAATAGTAAAATAATTTCCGTGCTTAACAAAAACAGTTCTACTTCCATTGATTACTTGTATTGTAGAAACAATTCCTGGGAAAATACATCTTGCTTTTGTGCCCTCAGCTACGGAAATTTTAATTCCTGTATTTTCTTCAACAATATTTTTAAATACTGGGTGTGGCTGTCTTCCAAATCTGTGTGTTACGGTTCCCTTGTCTACAGGGAAACTCATATGACCTCTGTTATCCGCAAAATTACTGCCAACAGTAGAACCTACACCATAGCTTTTCATCACTTTCTTTTCTGCTTCATCTTTTGCATCCTCATTTTTTTTGTTTACAGCAGCTTCATTAGCTTTAGCCGCTGCAAGCTTATCATTGGCAGCTTTTGCTCTATCTGCAGCTTCCTTAGTCGCTCTTTCTGCTGCAGCTTTTCTTTCTTCTGCTTTATTAGATTCGGCCAGTTTTCTTTCCTCTTCTATTCTTTTTGCAGCCAGATCTGCGGCTTTTCTAGCTTCGGCTTCGGCTTTTTTTCTTTCAGCTTCTGCAGCGGCCAGTCTGGCTCTGTTTTCTGCTTCGATTCTTTCTTTTTCTTTTTTAGCAGCAATCTCTGCAAGACGTTTTCTTTCAGCTTCGGCTTTTTTCTCTGCTTCTTCTTTTGCCTTGGCGATTCTTATTTCTTCAGCAATAATGTTGGCAATTTGCCTTTGTAGATCTTTTTGCTGAGCTTGTTTTACCCTTAGTTCTGCCGTGAGCTTCGCTTCATTCTTTTTAAATTCGTTCAGTAGATCCTGCTTTTGCTTTCTTTCTATTTCAATGGTTGATAACTCATTTTTCTGTGAAAGTAGAAGGTTATCTTTTTCTGTTACAGATTTCTTTTTGAGAGCGATATTTTTCTTTATCTCATTGGCTTTATTGGATATCTCAGCTGCTTTTTTATCCTGATATTCAGAATATCGCTTGAGATATTCAATTCTTTTCAGTGCTTCTCCGAGATTTCTGGAAGAAAGAATAAAAGTTACTTTATTCTGTACACCTTTGGTTTTATAAGCTTTGACGAGTATTTCCGAGTAATTCTTTCTGAGAACACCTAACTCTCTGTTGTTTTTGTTGATTTCCAGCTGGCGTTTATAGATGTCATCTTCTATAAATCTTTTTTCCTTTTGGGTGTTATTGTAAACCTTCTCACGTAATGTCAGTTTTTGATTGACAGCATTGAGATAAGCTACGGAAAGTTTAGATTCTTGTTTTGTTTGGTTCAATGTGGCATTGAGAGAAGAAATCTGCTTCTTTAGATCAGCATTCTGTTTTTGGAGTTGTTCTTTGTCTTTCTGCGCTAAAGCGGTTCCGAAAACTAAAATACCTATGAAAAAACTTAACTTCTTAATCATTTAATTTCTGTCTTTTTGTAATTGGCAGGAACGGAATAAGGAGTTTCCATTCGGGAAAAATCAAATTTCGTATTTTCAATTAATATTTCGTCCGTTTTCTTAGCTTTTATAATTATTTTAACATTTTTAGGAAAACTCTCATTATTCAGGATTTCCCTGTTGGAATAAGTAATTTCCAGCTGGTCATTATTCTGTGGATTTGAAAGCAAAACGTGATTGAGATTCAGATCATTGTCATAATCCAGAGAAATGTTGTATTCTGTTGTTTTACCATTTTCTGTGATTTTCTGAGTTTCTTTGGAGGATAGATTAAATCCCTGAGCATTCTGCGTAAGCTTATAATTATTATCCGATACAGGAAGGAACGTTTTACCTAAAAGCAAATTTTGTAATGCGCTGTAATCTATAAAATTGACATTCAGCAGTTTATTGAGATAGCTGAAATCAGAATCGATGTAAGTTTTATCAAGTTTATAATATCCCTTCACACCGTCTGGTGTAGCGATTCCTCTTGCAGCCTGTAAGATTACGGCAGTGAGATTCATCCAGATTTTTTGCCCGTTTTCAATATAGATTACTGCATCCAGAGTCGGGATAAACGTGCCCGTTTTAGCATCAATTTTACTATTGATCTTCAGAGCATCAAAACTGGATTTTTTTGTTATTCCGGAAAAGAACTGAGCATTGTTTTCAACAGGTTTTGTGGTGCTTACAGGTTGTTGTTCGGTTGTTTTTTTCTGAACACTGCAAGATGTTATCAATAGTGATGATAGTAATATTATAGCAAATGATTTCATAAACTTTTTGGATAAGCCTAACAATATTAACGCCAAAATCAGACTTATATTTTTAAGGATAGTTATCTAAAAAAAACTTTGTCAAAGCTTGAGCAATGACAAAGTTTTTTTATGATGTTTTTTTTTGTTAGTCCTTTGAAAGAAAATCCAGAACGGAATAATCACCTAATGAAATTTCTCTGGAAACCCCGAAATATTTAGCAGAGTTACCTATCATAGAATTGCTCAGGTTACCGTGGTCGATAATTGTACTTCCCTGGATCAGAGAATGTTCTATGTTGGAATTATGAACTTTGGTATTGTTACCCAGAGATACATAAGGACCGATTTTAGAATTGGTAATTTTCACGTTTTCCCCAATGTAGCAAGGTGGGATGATAAGGCTATTTTCAATAATCGCAGATTCCGGATAATTAGACATACATTCTTTCTCGTATTCCAGGATTTTGCTGTTGGTTTCAATAGTCACATTTTTGTTCCCGCAGTCCATCCAGTCATCCACTTTTCCTAAAGAAAATTTGGCGCCTTTCGCCCGAAGATTTTCCAAAGCAGTCGTTAAC
>JAEXJU010000170.1 GCA_023448955.1 Bacteroidota bacterium | reverse complement strand
GTGATGTACAATGTGCTTTGGAAAGAGAATAAAAGTATTTTTAGCAGCGGATTTGTGCCAAATGTCGGATTTGTAGTGGGATTATAAAAAAAATAAAGCCCTCCTTTATTTTCATCATTTTGTGTTTAAGCTGGAATAGGAGAGCCTTATTGTGGAGTGCAAAGATAATATCAATCTGCGTATTAGAAATTAACGTTTGTTAATTTCCCCGAAAAATTCTTTTTTTTATTCTGCTCAGAGATACCGGCGTGATTCCCAGCAGGCTGGCGAGATATTTGGAAGGGACTTTTTTCAGTACAGAAGCGTTTTCATCAAGATGCTTCTGATACCGCTCTTCGGGATTTAAAAGAACATAATCTTCGATTTGCCTCAGGAATATACCCATCATTGCCAGAAACATATTACCACGCAAGTTATTGAGAGTGATGCTTTTCTGAGAGTTTTTGTAAATTGAATCGTATGTGAGCTCAAATACTTCTGTCTCTCCAATCGCCTGATAACAATATTTCGAAGGTCTGCCAAAAATGATCCCGTCGTAATTTCCCAAAAAACTCCTCTTGGTATGGAAAAGTATGGTTTTGTCCACACCATTATCCATCAGACAGTAGATACGTACAATCCCGCTTTTGATGAAAAACACTTTTCTGTTGTTCTCATCGGATTCTATAAGAATATCACCAGAATGTATTTTCCTTAGCCTAATATCTGGCAATAATAAATTGAGGTCTTCTTGCGTAAGGCCGGGTATGTTTTTTAATAGGTAGTCTATTGATTCATCATCCATAATAGTTTATAAAATGACCACCTAAATTTCTTAGGTGGTCAGAAATTATTTTAAATTGATTAGTTCACACTTTCCTTTGAGGTCTTTTCTTTCTGAGAATTACCAATCAAACCGTCTTTCGCTTCATTGACTTCCAGCACAACTTTTTCGCCCTCTCCGAACTGTTTATTGACCAGCATTTCCGCCAGCAGATCTTCAATGTACTTCTGAATAGCTCGTTTCAATGGTCTTGCACCAAAATCTTTGTCCCAGCCTTTTTCAGCAATGAAATCCTTAGCTTCATCAGTCAATTCTACTTTATAGCCTAATTTTTCTAATCTGCTGTAAAGTTTGCTTAACTCAAGATCTATGATTCTTCTGATGTCCGCTTGTTCAAGAGAGTTGAAGATAATGATATCATCAATTCTGTTCAGGAATTCCGGTGCGAAAGCTTTTTTCAAAGCACTTTCAATTGTAGATCTGGCTCTTGCATCAGAATTGGTTTTCTTAGCATTAGTTCCGAAGCCGACACCATCACCAAAATCTTTAAGATCTCTAGTTCCGATATTGGATGTCAATATGATAATCGTATTTCTGAAATCGATTTTTCTTCCAAGAGAATCCGTTACATGACCTTCATCCAAAATTTGTAAAAGAATGTTGAAGACATCCGGATGCGCTTTCTCTATCTCGTCTAAAAGAACTACAGCATAAGGTTTTCTTCTAACCGCTTCCGTCAATTGTCCGCCTTCTTCGTACCCAACATATCCCGGAGGCGCACCAACCAATCTAGAAACAGCGAATTTCTCCATATATTCGCTCATGTCGATTCTTATTAATGCTTCATCAGAATCAAATAATTCGCGAGCCATCACTTTTGCAAGCTCGGTTTTACCAACACCCGTTGTTCCCAAGAAAATAAATGTCCCGATTGGACGGTTCGGATCTTTCAGACCAGCTCTATTTCTTTGGATGGCTTTCACCACTTTCTTAACAGCATCTTCCTGTCCAATCACTTTTCCGTTCAGCTTTTCGTCCATCTGAGCGAGTTTATCCAACTCATTTTTGCCAACTTTGGTTACCGGAACACCACTCATCATAGAAACCACTTCTGCAACATTTTCCTCTGTAACTTCTTCTTTTTTCTCCTTTACATCTTTGTCCCATTGTTCCTGGGCAAGATTTAATTCGATTTGAAGTCTTTCTTCTTCATCTTTCAGTTTTCTGGCTTCCAGATAATCCTGAGCTTTTACCGCTTGTTGTTTCAAGTCCTTCACTTCTTCGATACGTTTTTCGTGGTCGATGATCTCCGTAGGAACTTTCATATTTTTGATATAAACTCTGGAACCGGCTTCGTCCATCGCGTCAATCGCTTTGTCCGGAAGGAATCGGTCCGTAATATATCTTGCTGTTAAGTTGACACAAGCATTAATGGCTTCATCGCTGTAATGAACATTGTGATGGTCTTCATATTTATCTTTGATTTGATGAAGGATTTGAATCGTTTCTTCGATAGAAGTCGGTTCCACCATCACTTTCTGGAATCTTCTTTCCAAAGCGCCATCTTTCTCGATGTACTGTCGGTATTCATCCAATGTTGTTGCGCCAATGCATTGAATTTCGCCTCTTGCTAAGGCCGGTTTGAACATATTGGATGCGTCCAAGCTTCCTGTAGAACTTCCTGCGCCAACTATTGTATGCAACTCATCAATGAAAAGAATGACATCACGGTTTTTTTCCAGTTCCGTCATTATCGCTTTCATTCTTTCTTCGAACTGTCCACGGTATTTTGTTCCGGCAACAAGACTTGCCAAATCCAATGTAATAACTCGTTTGCCGTAAAGAACTCTCGATACTTTTTTCTGTTGAATCCTTAATGCCAAGCCTTCCGCAATCGCAGATTTACCAACCCCTGGCTCACCAATCAAAAGCGGATTGTTTTTCTTTCTTCTTGATAGAATCTGAGAAACTCTTTCAATTTCCTTTTCACGGCCGATAACCGGGTCTAGTTTTCCGTCTCTTGCCAAAGCAGTCAGATCTCTACCAAAATTATCTAAAGTCGGTGTTTTGCTTTTCTGAGCGCCAAGATTTCCTGTAGGCTTTTTCATTTGGCTGTAAGGCTCGTCCTTTTCTTCATCGTCATCGTAAGCGCTGTTTTGAGGTAGCTGATCGGTATTTTTCAACATCGTTCTGTACGCTTTCTGCACCGCATCATAATCAATATCATAAGCCTGAAGAATGCTGGAAGTAGGATCTTCCTGTTTGTAAAGCACACCTAATAAAAGATGAACCGTATTGATATCTGCAGACTGATACTGTCTGCACTCCAGCTCGGAACGTTTTACGGCCTGATCCGCCATTTTAGTAAAAGAAATGCTGCCCATATTGGATGTGAACGGGTTAGAGTTTACAGCGCTCAGGGTTTCGATTTTTCTCTTTATCTGGGTAAGGTCGGCATTCAGATTTTCGAGGATTTCTTTTGCAGAATTTTCAGTTTTGATAATTCCTAAAAGGAAATGTTCAGTATTCAGAAACTCACTCTGCAAACGCCTTGCTTCATTTTTGCTTTGTTTGAACACGCGGTTCAAACCGTCTGAAAATTTATAATCCATAATTAAAAATATTCACTAAGTTATGTTTTTTATAAATAATCCTACAATAATTAATTGTAAAATTTATAAAATTTGTTTTGCAAATTAATTGCCAATCAGGAAAACGGGACTTTATGACCTAATTTTTTTATCCACTCAAAAATGTTTAGGTTTGTAGTCCTCAAAAATAAAACTATGAATAATTGGGCAGAATATGTAGGTTATGTAGCATCGGCTTTTGTGGTCGGCAGCTTCTTATTAAAAGAGATTAAAACAATTCGTCTTGTCAATCTGATAGGCTGTATCTGCTTTGTAATCTACGGAATCTACAGCGGTATGCTTTGGCCTATTATCATTCCAAACGTGATTTTGGCTTTGGTTCAGATTTATCATTTGGTAAAGAACGATTAAATCATGAAAGTTATTGTAAGTGTTTTTAATAATCTACAGACCGACCAGCGAGTGGAAAAGGTTTGCAAAACACTTTATGATAACGGCTATCAGCCATATCTGATTGGTAATGATTGGTTAGGCGAGCCTGAAATGGAAAGACCTTATCCATTTTACAGAATAAAACTCAGGTCTAAAAAAGCACGTTTCGCATACATAGAATTTCAGACGAAACTTTATCGTGAGCTGAAAAAAAATGCTGACAATAAGACCATTTTATTGGCCAATGATTTGGAAACGATAGTGCCAAATTATCTCATTTCTAAAAAATTAGGTATTCCTCTGGTTTTTGACAGCCACGAAATTTTCACCGAAATGCCAACAATACAAGGCAGATGGGTGAAAAAAATATGGAAATCAATTGAAAAAAAATTGGTGCCTAAAATAAAAAGAATGATCACGGCGAGTGATTCCTATGCAGATTGGTTTGTGAAAGAATATGGGATAAAGAGACCTATTGTTGTCAGGAATCTGCCAAGGAAATCTCATTTTTCCGGAATCGATGAAAATGACACAAAAATCATACTTTATCAAGGTTGGCTAAACTATTCCCGCGGGCTGGACAAGGCGATCCTTGCTATGAAATGGATAGACAATGCTGAGCTTTGGATTGCAGGCTGCGGACCGGCGGAAGATTTTTACCGTGCAGTTTCTATTGAGAACCATTTGGAAGATAAAGTCAGGTTTCTCGGAAAGCTTACCCCGGATGATCTTAGGAAGGTTACGCCGGAAGCAGATGTTGGAATCAGCATAGAAGAAAATAATGGGTTGAGTTATTATTATTCTTTACCAAATAAAATTTCGGATTATATCCAATCCAGGGTTCCTGTTGTTGTTTCTGATTTTCCGGAGATGCGTAAGATAGTGAATACTTTTGGCGTTGGTGAGATTATTGAAAATCATTCTCCAGAACATATTGCTGCTAGATTAAACCTTGTACTGGCAAAAGGTAAGGCTTCTTATCTTTACCATCTCAATGCTGCAGCAGATGAGCTTTGCTGGGAAAATGAAGAAGAAAAAATACTGAAAATCTTCTCCGAAACTGCAAAAGAAATTCTGTAGAAGATTAACTTTCCTATGCTTTAATGATCTAATTAGAAACTTGTATGGTTTTTGTATTGATAATCAAATAAATAATCAAAAAAATGAGAACTTTCATCATACTAATAGCCACTTTTTTTTCAGTTGTCAGTTGTAGCACTCAGATTTATTTAGATCCTTCTACGCTTGAGTCCGCGATTACTAATAAAGAATTTAACTACAATGCAACCAGAGCATTCCCGATGAATGGGGATGTCATCAATGTTCTAAACTCATTGCCAAACACATCTTCCAGCAGAATTCTGAACCTTGATCCCGGCTATGGATTTAATCTGAAAAAAGATCTTCTCAGTGTAGGTTTGCCTTATTTCGGGCGTGCATTCAATGCCATTCCGGGCGATGCTAATAATGGAGGCCTCAGATTTGAATCAAAAGTATTTGACATAAAACAGTCTTCAACTAAAAAAGGAAATACCCTGTTGATTATCACACCGAGAGATACTAAGGAAAACTATGTTTTCAATCTTGAGATTTTCAAAAACGGCAGTGCATTTCTTTCTGTTCAGTCTAATAACAGGCAGCCAATCAGCTTTGATGGGAACATCTCGGTAGATAAATAACTATTTTCCAAAGAGCTTATTAACAAAATCATGGGCTTCAGAACTAGGATTAGATTTCAGTTCTGAAGCATTTTTCCTATGTTCTTGAAATGAGTTTTCCAGCAAGTGGTCATTTTTTGCTTTCTCAAGAATATATTCTCTAACCCAGAATTCAAATCGTTTCTTAGCTTGATTTTTTCTGGTTTCAATGAAAGTTCCGTTCTTTATTTTCAACGAAATATAGTCCTCGATTTTATTAAAAACTTCGTCCAAACCAGTTTTTTCCAATGCAGAACCAAAAAGCACAGGAATTTTCCAGTTTTTTTCTTTTGGCGTGATGAATTGCAAAGCTCTTGTGAGTTC
>JAEXJU010000259.1 GCA_023448955.1 Bacteroidota bacterium | reverse complement strand
GATAGTTGATAGTTGATAGTTGATAGTAAAATTAATTCTTAATTCTAAAAAATAAGCGTCTCAAAATCTTGAAACGCTTAAATTATTTACTGAGTAACTTTCATCAGCTGTTTTGTGATGTTATCCATCTTTTCAGCTTCGTAAGTCGTGTCATAATCTTTCATAATATCAAAAAGATAAGAGTAAAAAGATGTTACCTTCTGGACATCATCTGCCTTTTTGAAGGCTTTTTCCTTACCCATTTCCTGAAGATCCTTAATAAAATTATTGAATCGTTTATCTATGACATTCAGTGAGTTGATAAGATATTGATAACCTTTATCCTTTTGGCCGATCTTATTATAGGCATCGGAAACAGCTCCTACCACAAGAGAATATTCCATTGGTTTGGTTTTCATTTGTCTCGCCGCATAAGCCTGGAATTTTGGCGATAATTTCGTGTAGTAATCATACTCCTCAAAAATGCCTTTCTTGAGTTCTTCTGCCAATTTCAGTCCTTTTTGCTCCTGTCCCGCAACAATATATGCGTAGACAATAGAACTCAGTGACCTTGGATCGTTGTATTTGGAAACAGGTATTTCTTTATTAGCAAGATCCAATACTTCAATGGCTTTCTTTTTTTCTCCTTTCAAAGCCAGCGCTTCGGCAGCCCGGCTTGCAGATGATCTGTACCCCACAATATTCTGCGTACAGGTTTCATCAAAATGAACATTTAAATTTTTGAAATTACCCCATCTGTAATTTTTCACAATATTATACAGTTCGTCTGGATTCACCATTCCTAATTCGCCATCCGGAGATTCTTCTGTTTTTATAGGAACCAATCTATAGCTGAAACCATCAAACTTCAGATATTCTGATAGAAAAAACAAATTACTCGGATCATAGATTCCGCCGCTTGAAAAGTTGATTGGACGCTTCCAGTCGAAATTTGCTAAAATATCCAGCATCATCATATTATTCTTGAACATGCTGGAACCTTTATACTTAATTACAATCTGTTTTTCCGCTTTTTGCGCTTCAGCAGGCGTTATGATTCCTGATTTTACGGCATTGTTCACATTAACCGGAAGAATAAATTTGGAAACCGGAAGAAAGTTGAATTTTTCATAACGCTCATTGCCAAAAATCATTTTAACGATTTCGTCTTTTTCCGGCGATTTCATTTTCAGGAAGTTAACCGCTTCTTTCATCGTCATTGAATCCTGAGTCATATATTTTCTAAACGCTGCCAATTCCGTATCCGGCGCACCCTGATCTTTAAGATTGGCGAAGATATTGGACCAATCATCCTGGGTCATCAGATAAACCTGATCATTAGAACCTTCCCTGTAATCTTCGTGAGTCAGAGTTGAAGGAACCGGCATTGAATTATAAGTTCTTCTCTTCACCTGATCTATATTCCAAGGTGTTGAAAGCAGTGTAAAATTAACCACTTTTACATCCGGACGGAACTCCTCAGTCTCCTGAATAGCCCAAACCGGATAAGTATCGTTATCACCATAAACAAACATAATTCCGTCCTTTGGTAATGATTTTAAAGTGGAGTAAGCATAATCGTAGGCTGTATAACGTTCACTTCTGTCATGCACATTATAATTCTGGAAACCCATCATTAATGGGATTCCAAGCAATATTACACCTGTAATAATCTGGACTGATTTTGTTTTAATTTTTTTCTGAAGCAGCCAGTAAATCGCTGCAACCCCAAGTCCTATCCAAATTGCAAATGCGTAAAACGATCCGACCATCGCATAATCTCTTTCACGTGGTTCAAAAGGTTTTACTCCGGTGTAGAAAACAATCCCGACACTAGTCAGAATAAACAATGA
This sequence comes from Bacteroidota bacterium, assembly GCA_023448955.1. Classification (GTDB taxonomy): domain Bacteria; phylum Bacteroidota; class Bacteroidia; order Flavobacteriales; family Weeksellaceae; genus Epilithonimonas. The sequence continues at coordinate 1,074 of JAEXJU010000259.1, read as the reverse complement.
TAAAATGGCATAAAACCTTCCAAAATCTTTGTTAAGCTGAAAGAAAAAACCAATCAGACCAAGAATTAGCGGCAAAAGGAAAAGTTTTACTGTGCTTGTATTCTGGAATTTGGCTGGCATCTCGCTCTGGTCTCCCCAAAGATTATTATCGATGAAAGGAATTCCGGTGATGAAATTGCCATTTGTATTTTCCATATGACCCTCCAAATCATTTTGTCTGCCGGCATAGTTCCAAAGCAGATATCTTGCAAAGTAGAAGTAATTCTGAAATGTGATGAAATAATCCAGATTCTGAGCCAGAGTAGGTTTCTGAACATTAATGATTCCGAATTGCTTTGCCTTCAGGTAATCATCCATTTTGATGGTTCCATTCTCATATTTCTGACGAAGCTCATCAAAGAACTGTTTTGCCTCAGGACTTTCAGCAACCTGCTCATTACCATAATTGAATGTAAAATCCGGCGCGCCGTACATTGATATATAATTTGGCATCACCGATTTATCTTCACTGAACATTCTCGGGAAAAACCCAACGTGTTCTTTACTGTAAACATAATTGAATTTTTCACCTACGACACGGTATCTTCCCGTCTGCGGATCACGCTCATAAGTATCGCCGGTTTTTTCTGTTTTGTAACTGCCGTCTTCATTTTTTTCGATGCCATTAGGATCAAGATAGGCTGTATAATTCTGCCCATAAAATGTCGGCCAGTCTCCGTATTGTTCACGGTTATAGTAATCCAGCATTCCGATGGCGTTGTCCGGATCGTTAAGGTTCATTGGTGGATTGGCATTAGCTCTGATAGGAATCACCAGCCAGCAGGAAAACCCGATGATCATATAAACAACGGACAAAGCAATAGTCTGGTAAAGTGATTTCCCGGTTTTTCTGGTGTAAGTGATAAAAAGATAGCAAAGTGAAGTAAATAACACAAACGCTATAATAGTTCCAGAGTGGAAAGGCATTCCCATTCCATTAACAAAAATCAGCTCGCATTTGAAGAAGAACCACATCACCAGTGGGAAAATAAATTTGAACACAATTGCAAGAATCGCGAGTGTGATTCCATTAGC
>JAEXJU010000311.1 GCA_023448955.1 Bacteroidota bacterium | reverse complement strand
GGATTTCTGATCCGGGTTATCTTTTGGCGAAAGCTTGTGCGGATAAAAATTTAGAAATGACTTGTTTGCCTGGCGCCACCGCTTTTGTTCCGGCTTTAGTTGTTTCTGGTTTGCCAAATAATGAATTTCTTTTTGCCGGATTTCTACCTCAAAAAAAAGGCAGACAAACCAAACTGAAACAATTGGCCGAAGAAAAAAAGACAATTGTTCTTTATGAAAGTCCGCATAAAATCAATACAACTCTTGAGCAAATCAAAGAATTCTTCGGTGAAGAGACGAAAGTAAGTCTGAGCAGAGAGATTTCTAAGAAATTCGAGGAGACTAAAAGAGGAACCATCAATGAGTTAATTGAATTCTCGAAAAGTAAAACTTTAAAAGGTGAGATTGTTCTGATTGTGAATAATTCAATTTGAAAAATCTAATTTTCATATTATTTTTTACATTTTGTACTGGCCAAACCAACCAATACAAGGAGATCCTTTTATCAAAAAAGATTGATACTAAAGTAACTTCCTACAAAGATGGTTATGGGTTAATTTATAATCAAAAAAGTAAAAATGAAAGCATTGTAGATTCCTTAGGAAATATCACATATACTTCTCCTGATAATTCGTCTATTTTGCATTTATTCAATAATAGATTCATTATTTATTTAAATGAAAAAAATTATAAACGTAGGGAAGGAATTATTGATGAAAAGGGAATTGCATTAGTTCATCCAGAGTATCAAAGCTTGGGAAATTGGTGGAACAATAAAAAAGGATTAATCATCACGAAAGATAAAAGGGATAAACTTCTTGATTATAACGGAAAAATAATAATTCCCCTTTCTGATAAAATAGAATCCGCTGGTGAAGACTTATTTTTTGTTAAAAATGGAAATGCTTGGTTTCTTTATAATTCTGAGGGAAAGCGCATAAATGAAAGACAATACAAACAAAATGGTTATTTTGAGAACGGGAAAATGCTCATTGTTAATGACCAAGATCAAAGTGAAATCATTGACATCCAAGGAAAAACCTTACATATATTTTCAAAATATAAAGTTGAAAGCATAGAAACGTATCCTTATTTAGTCGTCAAGAAAAATGGTAAATATGGATTGATTAACACACAGGATAACCTTATTGCTAAAGAAGAATATGATGAGATCTTCGGTGAGTTCCCTATGAATAATTCACCGGTGGTTTACTTACGCAAAAACAACAAAATAGATATTTTTTGGATTAAAAACCAAGCAATGTATGCTATACAAGAAAAGTATCTTGATTTTTTATTTAAAAACTACTTTGCTGTTTATAACGATCTTACAGCAAAAAATGGGATTATTAAAATGAATGATGAAGAAGTTTTGCCTCAAGTATATGGAGTTTTGGAGCATTATGTAGTTACAGGAAAAGATTTTATTTATACTGAGAAAGATAAAGTAGAAGAATTATTGGATGAAAATTTTCACCCAATCTTAGACATTCCTTTCAGCTTAGTTGCTGTTTACCCCCATTGTTTTATTATAAGATCTTCGGAGAAATATTATAGTTTCAATCCTTCTAACAATGATTTAAAAGAATTGACAAATATAACTTCTGTTAAGTCTCAAAACCTCAATTTTTTCAACAGTTTAGATAATTATTCAAAACCTATGGTATGTAAAAATGAAAGTAATTTATATGGAATATTGGATAAAAATCTTAATGAAATTGTTCCCTTTATCTATGATGATATCATAACTTTTTCAAATTCGGAAAATGAAATTGTTGTCAAGAAATCAAATAAATTTGGCGTTATTAACTATGAAAATGAACCACTGAAAGATTTAGTTTATAGCGGTTATCAATGGAATAAAGAATTTCTGAAATTAACCAAAGATAAAAAGGTAGAATCTATTTACTTTACAAGAATTAATAATAATTAAAAGTTGATAATTCTTAAAGTCTTATTTTTGCCATAACAATTAGAAAACATTAAAGAAATATATGGGATTACTACAAGGTAAAGTTGCCATCATCACAGGAGCAACGCGTGGAATCGGACGCGGAATTGCAGAAGTTTTTGCTAAAGAAGGCGCAAAAATAGCATTCACGTATGCCGGTTCTGTTGAGAAAGCTAAAGAATTAGAATCGGAATTGAGCCAGATAACAGAAATCAAAGGTTACCAATCCGACGCTTCGGATTATGATGCTGCTCAAAAATTAGTTGAGGATGTATTGGCAGAATTCGGAACAATTGATATTTTGGTCAATAATGCAGGAATCACAAGAGATAACTTGATGTTGAGAATGTCAAAAGACGATTGGGACACGATTATCAAAGTTAATCTGGATTCTGTTTTCAACCTGACAAAAGCGGTGATTAAACCAATGATGAAAGCAAAATCCGGTTCAATTATCAATATGACTTCGGTTGTAGGAGTTAAAGGAAATGCAGGACAAGCCAACTATGCTGCTTCAAAAGCAGGAGCCATTGGATTTACCAAATCTATCGCTTTGGAATTAGGCTCCAGAAATATCCGCTGCAATGCCATTGCGCCAGGCTTCATAGAAACTGAAATGACTGCTGCTTTAGACGAAAAAACCGTGCAAGGCTGGAGAGACGGAATTCCTTTGAAAAGAGGCGGACAACCGGAAGATGTGGCGAATGCATGCGTTTTCCTTGCAAGTGAAATGTCTGCTTACATCACAGGACAGGTTCTGAACGTAGATGGAGGAATGCTGACTTAATTTATCCAACACCAAATATTTATAAAGCTTTTTGTTTGTAATACAGAAAGCTTTTTTTGTAACAATGATAACAATAGATTTTCCTTTAAAATTCGAAATATTTGGCAGAACAATTCTGGCTCACCCGGTTTTTGAAACTGTTGGGATTTTTCTGGCGATGCGGTTTTATTATTATTTAAAAAGAAAATCTCCGGAAAAAATGCCGCTAAGTCATTCTTTAATTATACTGATTGGTGCAACGGCAGGAGCGCTTATCGGCTCAAAACTAATCGGGAATTTAGAAAAGCCTGCTGTGCTTTTCGGGCAAGAGTTTTCATTCATCAGATTTTGGACTAGTAATACCATTACTGGGGGATTAGCATTTGGATTAATTGGAGTTGAGCTGGCAAAAAAAATTATCAACCATAAAGAAAGTACGGGCGATCTGATAGTTTTCCCTCTATTGTTGGCGATGATAATCGGTAGAATTGGTTGTTTTTTTACGGGTGTTTATGAAGAAACATACGGACTTCCCACAGATTCCTTTTTTGGAATTTATCTCGGAGATCAATATCTCCGCCATCCTGTAGCTTTATATGAAATTATCTTTTTACTATTATTAGGGTTTGTAATATTCAGACTGAAGAGAACTAAAAAATTTGTTTCCGGTTTTCTGTTTCAGTTTCTTATGCTAAACTACTTTTTATTCAGATTTTTCCTAGATTTTATAAAGCCTCACGAAAATATCTTTCTTAATTTGGGCACCATCCAGATTTTGAGTTTATTAATGATTTTTTATTACATTTATACAATTAAAAAATCTTTTAAACTAATGAAAAAAATTTCAGTTAGTGATGGATAATGGGATTCTGTACATTGTGATTTTTGGTTCAGTATTTCTGTTTATTATTTTGATAATCTTTTTTTTGAATTTATTCAATGTTTTTAAAAAGGATAAAAAAGAAAAAACAGGTACATCCATTTTTTTCAATTTGTTTATGATCTTTTCTCTTGGTGCAATCCTGTTTATTCTGCTTTGTACATTAGCATTAGGATTGCTTTGCAAATGATGATTTTAAGATTTTATCAATACTAATAACTTTAATTTTATATGACATTCTTAACCTTTTTAGAAGTTGGAAATCTGGGCGGTTTAGTAGCTATGATTATTGGAATAATGCTGATAGCAGCTTTTGTGATTTCCTTATTCATTACCGTATTTGTAAAACTTATTTACGAATCTAAGGATGGACGTAAGTTTTCCAAGTCACAGTTTTGGCAGACTATGTTTATATGCTTGTTAATCTGTGGATTGATAAGTGGAATTATTTGTGGAGGAATGTAAGATATTAAGTTATGCCAGTAAGAAATTATACCTATTATGACTTTACAATAAGTCTCTGTCCGGAATGTCTTAAAAGAGTCGGTGCCAAAATTATCATTAAAGATGAATCGGTTTTTATGACCAAACGCTGTCCGGAACACGGTTTTTTTAAAACTAAAATTGCATCCGATGTTCATTATTACAAAAATATCAGAAACTATAATAAAGCATCGGAAACGCCTGTTCATTTCGGAACAGATGTAGAATATGGCTGTCCTTATGACTGCGGATTGTGTGTAGATCACGAGCAACACAGCTGTCTTTCCATTGTTGAGGTTACAGACCGGTGCAATCTGACTTGTCCAACGTGTTATGCGATGTCTTCACCTCATTATGGAAGTCATAGAACATTGGAAGAAATTGAAGCGATGTTTGATATCATTGTTAAAAATGAAGGAGAGCCGGATGTTGTTCAGATCAGTGGAGGAGAACCAACTATCCATCCGGATTTTTTCAAAATAATGGATATTGCCAAGTCGAAACCGATCAAACATCTGATGCTTAATACAAATGGCGTAAGAATCGCAAATGACCCGGGTTTTGCCGAAAAGCTTGCGACTTACGCACCGGAATTCGAGATTTATCTTCAGTTTGATTCTTTCAAACCTGAGGTTTTGGAAGACTTCAGAGGTAAGGATTTGACGGATGTCAGAATGAAAGCTTTGGAAAAACTGAATGCTTTGAATCTGTCAACAACACTTGTCATTGTTCTTCAAAAAGATAAAAATATTGATGAAATCGGAAAAATCATAGACTTTGCATTGAAGCAGAAATGTGTTCGCGGAATTACTTTCCAGCCTGTTGAAATTGCAGGTAGAAACAGGGAAGATTCTGCTCAGGAAAAAATCACTTTAACGGAAGTGCGGCAAGAAATTCTTAATCAGTTTCCCCTGTTGAACGGCGATGATATCATTCCTGTTCCCTGTAATCCTGATGCTTTGGCAATGGGATATATTCTGAAATTGGAAGGCGAAACCATTCCTTTGACACGATATATCAATCCGGCAGATTTACTGAATAACGAAACCCGCAATACCATCGTCTATGAACAGGATTCAGGACTGCAAATGCAGCTTCTGGATATTTTCAGCACAGGTATTTCCGTAGATAAAGTTAAGCCTAAAGTGAATCAGCTATTATGTTGTCTTCCAGAAGTTTCCGCTCCCTATTTAGATTATGATAATCTGTTCAGAATCATCATTAT
>JAEXJU010000290.1 GCA_023448955.1 Bacteroidota bacterium | reverse complement strand
GTGGTATGCACTGTTTGTTTACTGGCAGTTCATCACACCAATGCTGAAAACTTCGCTGTACGGAATCTCTGAGGCTGATGAAACTAAAGCCAATGCATTGATAGAAAGTGCAAAAAAAGGAGTTTCTGTTGTATCGTCCGACTTAAGCTGGGCAAAAGGAATTCTGCATCAGGTTGAGGTTGCGGTAGGACAAACCGGATTAATGAACGGTTCTTACAATATCGTAACGATGCTTTCGGCATTGCTTCTTGTTCCTTTTGCTAAAAAATTCGGGTCTAAAAACACCTATATATTTTGTTTATTTCTCACAGGTTTAGGTATTATGACTCTGCCTTTTATTAAAAATGAATACTTTATCTTACTTCCGATGGTTGCATTGGGAATCGGGTGGGCTTCGATGATGGGATTGCCGTATTCTATGGTTTCACCATCTATTCCGCACAGTAAAAGGGGAATTTATATGGGAGTCATTAATATGATGATCGTGATCCCGATGCTGATTCAGACTTTGTCTTTCGGATTTGTGTTCAATAATGTTTTAGGAAATAATCCTTCTTCGGCAATTTTTTTAGCAGGAATTCTTTTTGTGGTTGCGGGTTTATTTGTTATCCCTATGAGAAAAACATTGTCAAAATAGTATTAAATTTATTCATAAGTTAAAATTAAAAATCCTAAGATCAGTCTTAGGATTTTTAATTAAAGTAAGTTTTAAATAAAAGCTTAAATTTCAGTCAATTTCTACTGTATTAGTTTCACTAGACGGTTATAACTTGGTCTTTTCTCATAAATTTCTTCAGAAAAAAAACATTCCAAAGAATTAACTCAAATCCGTAGAAAAAATCTTCTATAGGTATAGTAAGGATACGAAATCCAATAAATTCAGAAGGATTATAATTCACAATTGGGCTATCCAAACCTGTTCCTGTAAGAATTCCGTTAACTGATAAAAAACCTGGCGAAAGAATAAGATAGATAAAAGATACTTTCCCGATCCATCTCACGCCCAGATTATAATACAAAATAATCAGACTCAAAGCTAATGTGAGAAATGTCACCAGTGTATAAACTCTATCATAAAAGACAAAAGCAACTGATAGATAAGCAATGACAGAAAATATTACATATAATTTCTCTGGTAGTGGTTTCCAGTCAAGTTTAAAGAATTTATCAAGACAGAAATAGGTAAATATGCAGGAAAAAGGAATGCATATAAAAAACAAAATCTCTTCAACTGGTAAACCAAATAGCCTTATTCCAATAAGGTAATCATCATTAAACCACCAAACACCATTTTTTGTAAACCAAATATCCCAAATTATGAAAACAAGACCAACGAGAATTGAAGCTTTAAAAAAAGCACCAAAATGTTTGCTAAATTTTAATTTTGGATGAAATGAAAAAATGAAACAAACGATGACCGTGAAAAAATCTATAAGCAGGTATGTAAAGTGCATTAAGCTTCTTTTTTGTTTTTATTGAAATACATTTTAAAATATTTCACAGGAACCCACAGAAATCCGAAACATTCGCCTTCTTCTTTACCAATATGTTTGTGATGCTGTTTATGCGCTCTGCGGATTGCCAACAGGTAAGGATTTTCCGTATTCTTCAGAACTTTAATTCTTTGGTGGATGAAAATATCGTGGACAAAGAAATAAGCCATTCCATAAATTGTAATACCTAAACCTATGTAAAACAGATAATTGAAATCATTAACACTTCCAAAATACATCAGGATAATTGCCGGCACTGCGAAAATAACAAAGAAATAATCATTTTTTTCCAGAGGCGGATCCGTGCTATGGTCGTGATGATCTCTGTGCAAACTCCACAGAAAGCCGTGCATCACATATTTGTGTATAATCCATGTGGCACCTTCCATCAGAAAAAAAGTGGTTAAAACGATCAGGAAATTCATAATTAATTCTTTTTGGAATTGAACATTTTTTCTAAAATAACTCTACGATATTCAAAGATATGTTCCAGTTTATTTCGGACAAATAATTTATGAGCCAACTCACCTAAAAATCCCATTGGCAGTTCATAATCAATCGTGTCTTTCATCAGAACGCCGTTATCGTTCTCAATAAATTCGTGACGGTGATTCCAGAGTTTATAAGGTCCTTTTTTCTGAAAATCTGTAAAGCTTTTCTGGAAATTGGCCTCAGTGATTTCTGTTTGCCAGGACATTTTGATGCCAAGCAAAGGTGAAACATAATAATCAATGATCATACCTTTATATATTTTGTCATCCGGAAGATTGGTTCTTACAATAAAATTCATCTCTTTCGGCGTAATCTTGGATAGGTTATTAGCAGATGAAAAAAAGCTCCAGGCTTCTTCCAGACTGCAATTTAGCTGTTGTTCTTTGTATAGTTGGTGTATCATTTTTAACTTTTTAGAATATTCAGAATCATTTGTTTTAAAATGATGTCATCTACATTTTTAATATTTCTGTTCAGGAGCATTTTATCTTCATCAATATTAGATTTATATCCCAGAAAAGCAGGACTTTCTTTCTGAATAGAATAGCGGAGAAAGCGTGTTTCTACCAAATCCGGGTTTTGTTTTACGGCTTTATCAAGATTTTTTTTTCCTCTTTTAAAAGTTGTAAGTTTTTCAAAAGGATTAATGGCATGTTTGGCCCATATAGCCTGAAAAGCGCCTTGATAAGCCAGATCCAAACCTGTATTGTTTTTATTTTCAAAATGTTTCAACATCTCCTTGCATATTTTTTTATCAGAAACTGCTTTCTGATAATTTTTTCTGACAACATCATAATCCTGTGAATGGAGCATTGAAAAACATATTATAAAAGCCGAAACCAGCCACTTCATATCAATGACATTTTATACTCTACATAGCAACCCATCATTAACGAAATTTTTCTAGGATTAGAAATTCTTATCCTTTGATTAATGATTTTTCCTGCTGAGGTTCTTTTTATTTTCCGGAATAATGAAACATAATACCTGTAAGCCAGATAAACCCCGAATTTAGAAGAAGCCGGAAGCATTTTGATGCCTTCCAAAGCTTTTTGGAATTCATTGTGTATTTCTTTTTCTATATCAGCTTTTACCTCACTGTTAAAATCCTCTATATTGACATTCGGGAAATAGGTGCGACCTAACACATAATAATCATCCTTCATATCTCTCAGGAAATTAACTTTCTGGAAAGCCGAGCCTAGTATCATTGCGTATGGTTTCAGTTTTTCATACTCTTGTTTGTCGCCTTCTACAAAAACCTGAAGACACATCAGTCCCACAACTTCCGCCGATCCGAGAATGTATTCTTTATAAAGTTCAGAATTATAATCTATTTTATGGAGATCCATTTCCATACTTCTCAGGAACTGATCTATCAGTTGGAAATCAATCTGATATTGATGAATAGTTTCCTGAAAAGATTGCAAGATAGGATTAAGCGAGATTTTTTCTTCTAATGCATTATTAGTTTCATCTCGGAATCTGGATAATAATTTTTGTTTATCATAACCTTGGAAACTGTCCACGATTTCATCTGCAAGACGGACATAGCCATAAATGGCATAGATTGCATTTCTGATTTTAGGGGACAATGCAAGAATACCGAGCGAGAAACTCGTGCTATATTGTTTGGTGGTTTGTTTGCTTACCTTATAGGAAAGTTCGTCAAATAGTTTTTTCATATCACAATTTATTCGGTTTATTTTTTATTGGCTTCAGTGGCGACTATTTTTCCGGAGATGATGGACGGTGGCACGCCAGGACCTGGAACAGTAAGCTGACCGGTGTAAAAAAGATTTTTCACCTTTTTGTTTTTTAAAGATGGTTTTAGAACTGCCGTCTGAGATAGAGTATTGGCCAATCCATATGCATTCCCTTCATAAGCATTATAGTCATTAATAAAGTCATTAAGACAATAACTTTTTTTATAATCTATTTTTGATGAAAGATCAGATGTTCCGGTATGTTTTTCAATTCTCTCTATCATTTCTAGAAAATATTTTTCTCGCATCGCTTCAGAATCTACAATACCCGTTGCAACAGGCATCAAAAGAAAAACATTTTCACAGTTTTCCGGGGCAAGATGGTCATCGGTTTTTGAAGGGCAGCAAACATAAAACAATGGTTTCGACGGCCATTTCTTATCTGTATATATTTCTGTGGTATGCAAATCCAAATCGTTTTCAAAAAAAAGTGTATGGTGTTTGATATTGGGGATTTTTTCCTTGAAACCTAAATAATATATTAAACAAGAAGGTGCAAATGTTTTCTTATTCCAATATTTTTCATCGTAGTTTCTGTATTCTTTATCCAGCAAAACCTGTTCTGTATGATGATAATCTGATGATGCAATCACGCCGTCAAAAAATAATTTCTTTCCATCTACAAC
>JAEXJU010000243.1 GCA_023448955.1 Bacteroidota bacterium | reverse complement strand
ATTGTTTGATGTTATTTTTCAGTTCCGCGCCGTTCTGGCCGTAATCGTAGATGGCCGAAAGCCCGTCATAGATCTCGCTGGAAGGAAAAATAAAACCATATTCTTTAGCGTGGGAAACCACTTTTTTGAAAACATCTTCTTGCTTTGCCATATTTAAGTTTAATTGAAGTGCAAAAATAAGGAAAATGTAGGAAGTTGGAAGCTGGATGATGGAAGTTTTTAACAGATTGATTTTTAGGAGCCGGGAACCTGCTATCCGTTGCAATTCCTCGCGCCAAGCTTTACCCAGGGCTTGCTGTGGGATTTCCACTGCTATCAGGGCTAGTTACATTTCCCCGTTCCTTAGAATCCTCGTCTTACCTGACATCCGATTCTACAGAAAATCTCTACTTTTGCCCAATGTTAGAAATTCTTTATCAAGACGACTACCTTATTGCAATCAACAAGCCGAGCGGACTTTTGGTGCATAAGTCAAAATATGCCGGTCCGGCGGATGAATATGCGGTAGAGAAACTGACAAATCAAATTGGGAAAAAGGTTCATCTTGTACATCGTTTGGACCGGAAAACTTCGGGCGTTTTGCTATTTGCTTTTGATAAAGAAACACTTAAATTAATAAGCGACCAATTTATGAATCGGGAAGTGGAGAAGAAATATCTGGCGATTCTGCGTGGATGGACGAAAGAGGAAGAAACGATTGATTACGATTTAACCAATGAAAATGAAATCGTTCAAAATGCAATTACTTATTATCGCCGTCTGCAAACTTCTGAGATAGATTTACCTTTTCTAAAACATCCTACTTCTCGGTATTCTTTGGTAGAAGCGATTCCTAAAACTGGTAGATTTCATCAGTTAAGAAAGCATTTCAAACATATTTTGCACCCAATTTTAGGTTGCAGAAAACACGGCTGTAATAAACAAAATAAATTGTGGCTCAATACATTTAATATCACAGCAATGCCGTTGCATTCTCACCAGCTTAATTTTAAACATCCAATCACCAATCAGAACATTTCCATCAACGCAAGTCTGAATGTGAATCCTAGATTTTTAGAAATCGGAAACATATTAAGTTTCAATTTTCAGGAATATATTTAGTCTACTGAGAAATCCTTACAAATTGGAAGAATTGTCCTTACAAAACCCTAAATTTGTAAAACTTTTCTCCGATGTACAAAACCCTGATTCGTCCTATACTTTTCAAATTCGATCCTGAAGAAGTTCATCATTTTACATTTTCTTTTTTGAAGAATTTTGGATTTCTAGCCAAATTATTTTTACCTAAACCAATCGAAGATAAACGTCTGGAACGTGAAGTTTTCGGATTGAAATTCAAAAATCCTGTAGGTTTAGCTGCCGGTTTTGATAAAGATGCGAAATTGTTTAATGAATTGTCTGACCTAGGATTCGGATTCATAGAAATCGGAACTTTGACACCCAAACCTCAACCCGGAAATGATAAAAAACGATTATTCAGACTAAAAGAAGATTCTGCAATCATCAACAGAATGGGTTTTAATAACGGCGGTGTGGATGAAGCGATTGAACGTTTGAAGAACAATAGTCTTCGACAAGATCAGACTGACAGAATTTTGATTGGCGGAAATATCGGAAAGAATAAAGTGACACCAAACGAAGAAGCCGTTAACGATTACAAAATCTGTTTCGAGAAATTATTTCCTTACGTTGATTACTTCGTGGTCAATGTCAGTTCGCCAAACACACCAAATCTCCGTGAACTTCAGGATAAAAAACCTTTGACCGAATTGTTATCAACACTTCAAAACCTTAATCTAGAAAAGCCAAAACAAAAGCCGATTCTTCTGAAAATTGCACCAGATTTGACGGATGAGCAACTTTTGGATATTATTGATATTGTTAAAGACACTCAAATCGCTGGCGTTATTGCAACCAACACATCTTTATCCAAAGAAAATTTAACTTCAGAAAATAAATCTGAAATGGGCGGACTTTCCGGAAAACCTTTGACAAAACGTTCGACAGAAGTCATAAGATTTTTATCCGAAAAAAGCGGAAAAGCGTTCCCAATTATAGGTGTTGGCGGGATTCATTCGGCGCAGGATGCTTTGGAAAAATTAGAAGCTGGTGCGAGTCTTGTGCAGCTTTACACGGGATTCATCTACGAAGGTCCGGAGTTGATTAATGAAATTAATAAATTGATTTTGAAAACAAAAAAATAAAAACAAAGATATTTATAACTATTTTCGCTAAAACTAATTCAAAATGAAAAAAACAATTATTCTCTTTTTATTCACACTAATTTATTCTTGCTCATCAAATGATAGAGATGTTGATGCTGTTAATAACGTAACAGAAATAATACAAGAAACAAAACCCAAAAGACTTATTAAAGAACTAACTTGGGATTTCGAGATTGTATATAAATATAATTCTCAAAATCTAATTTCGGAAATTGATTATTACAATATAAATGATAGGACAAAATTAGATTACAAAAGAGAATATATCTATGATGGAAATATTTTGACAAAAATTAAATATACAATGGTTCAATATAACTATGTTGTTTTCGAATATAATTTTTTTTATGAAAATGGAATCTTGAAAAACTTCGAACATCTTTATAGTAATTATACACAGAGAGAATATGCTACAATTACTTATATAGATTCTTCAACTAAAAAAATTGATGAGATATCATATTACGACAATTTACAATCTACACCATTTGCTAAAGAAAAATATGTGTATGATAATAATGTAATTTCAACAGAGTTTAGGGTAGATTTTGGAAATGAAAAATACGTTCCTTACAACAAGTTTGTTTATACCCAAGATGATAAAATTGGAGCCTATAGTGATTTTTATGTTTATACTTTAAGTAGTCCATTATTTTTAGAAAATCATAATATTACAAAAATTCAGAAATATAATTTTTCTTATGACAGTAATTATAATGTGACAAGTACTAATCTTCTATCAACCGAAAATTATAAATTTTCGTATGAGGGAGATTATCCCAAAAGTCAATATAATGGAACTTCCCAGAGTGTTTATTTTTGGGAAAATAAACCATAATTTCAAATTATTATAATTTATGGAACTTATCACACTAAAGATTTTCAACACAGAAATCGAAGCAGAAATGCTCAAAATTTTCTTGGAAACCAATAATATTGAAACTTATGTTTTCGGAAATATTTTAGCGAATACTTACAATCTTTTCAATAATACAAGTGGGGGCGTTCATTTAAAAGTCTCAGAAAATGATTTCGAAAAAGCGAATGAATTGATGACTGAATTTTATAACAAAGACAATTAAAATCCTTTCAGAGTTCAAAACTCTGAAAGGGTTATTAAAAATCTTCTGATCTAAAACTTAAAATCCACACCAAGATAGAAATTCTGTTTCATAATCGGCGCATAGACCATTCCGCCGTCAAAGTAGTTTCCAAACGGATTTCCGGCATCCAGAATCGCCACTTTTTGCTGATAGCCAGTTAAGTTTTCCCCACCCAAATAAACTCTGATTTTCTCAGAAAAGTTTCTGGAAATCTGAGCATTCAAAGTCGAATAACTTGGGGAATAATCATCTAATTGAAATTCTGCCGGATTTGATTTGGTGTTAGGAAGTCTTTGTTTCCCGACTAAATTTAAAGTCGTGTCAAAACTCCAAAATCTGCCTTTTTCAGTTTTATTAGTTGAATAAGCCAAGTTCGCAAATCCACGATGTTTAGCCATAAACGGTACTTTTTTCAGTCCGCTCAAATAATCCAAAGCGACATCGTAATATTTATAAGCCATTCTGAATTCCAAGTTTTTGACGGGCTGGAAATCCCATTGCGTCTGGAAACTGTTGGCAAAAGACTTTCCTTCAAGATTGTAGAACAAAATTTTCTGAGCAGATTCATCCAAATCTGTTACGACCTGATTCTGGAAATCTGTTCTGAAAAAATCAGTCAAAACGTTTGATTTTCGCCCAAACAATTTGAATTCCTGTTGCAAGCTTATTCCATAATTCCAGGCAATTTCTGGTTTCAAACCATAGATTTCGCCACCATTATAGATGACTTGGATTTGACGATTCGATGCAAAATAAGACTGACTTTCCGCAAAGATATTCGCCGTTCGGAAACCTCGCCCAGCCGAAACTCTGAAAATGGTTTTCGGCGTCAGATCATATTTAAAATTCATTCTCGGCGTAAACTGAGTTCCCGCAAGATTGTGAAAATCAATGCGCGCACCTGTTACCAAAGTGAATTTTTCACCTGTCAAAGTGTATTCTGCAAACAATCCCGGAACGGTTTCGGTTCTTTTGTAGTCTTCGACTCCGATCAGACTGACATTTTGAAAATAGTTTTCATCGTATTTGTCATAAAGGAAACTCGCTCCAACTTTATATTTGTTATTCGTATTTCCGATGATACTTTCAAAAATCAAATTAGAGTAATAAGAAGTTTCCTTCCCAAAATAATTTCTCAACCCGAAAAAGCTATCTTGCTGATGATAAGTCAATTGATTCATCCAGCCGAGACTTTGGTAAGGTTTCCCTTTGAAAACGTAACCCGTTTTGTTCCAAACCTGAAATCTCGAAATATCAATTCCAACACCATAAAGCGATTGATCTTTCTGCGGAAGTCTTTTATTGAATCCGATTTGTCCGGCTGTTCTCTCATCTTTCAGCAAATTAATCCCGAAATGCGAAGCAAAACCTGAGCTTTCCAAATCACTGTAATTCAGCAAATAAGATACATTTAGCTGACTTCCTTTTGGTCTGTCAAGAAAACCATCATCATTCATATCCGTATCGCCAAAAGTTCCGTTGCCGTGGAGTAAAACACTTTGAGTCCACTTATCGGAAATTGAAGAAGTATGCGTTACATTTGCTTCCACACGACCATTGTTATCTGAAAACAAATTGATTTCCGTTTCCATTTTTTTATCATCATCTTTCGTTTTCAAAAGTTCCGTATTGATTTGTCCCGTGATACTTTCGTAACCATTTACAACGGTACTTCCGCCTTTTGTCAGCTGGATTCCGCCAATCCATTTTCCCGGAATGAAATTTAGTCCATAAGGCGAAGCCAATCCACGGATTTCAGGCAATTGTTCCTTGGTGAGAAGTGTATATTTTTGGTCCAATCCGAGCATTTTTAATTGCTTTGTTCCTGTAACCGCATTGCTGAACGAAACATCAACAGTTGCGTTGGTTTCAAAGCTTTCGGAAAGGTTGCAGCAAGCGGCTTTCAACAATTCTTTTGAACTGATATTGAAAATCAAACCTGCTTCTTTTTTGCTAATAGCTGTTGCATCTTTTTCTCTCGTCAGCTTTACACCTTCAATTTGTTTTGTATCAGAATCTGAATTGTGGTCAGTATTGTCATTTGGAGCTTTGAAATCAGAACCTCTTGTGTACAAACAGCAAGAAGGTAGATTTTTATAAGTGTCTTCAGGCGCTTTGAATTTCTCATTATCGTGACCAACTTCTGCGATTTGTCTCAGGATATCATCACATTTGACTTTCGATTCGTCAAGCGCTATCGTCAACGTTTGATTATCGGCGGTCCAGTTGGCGGTCTGCGCGCCGGCTTTCAAAGCTGCTTTTTCTATTCTGGCTTTGCACATATTGCAATTTCCTTTTACCAAAAACTGTTCTGTAACGGTTTGCGCAAAAGAGAATACGGAACAAGTGAGCAGCACAGAAAACATAAGTTTTCTACTTAAATAATTCATCGTCAAAAAAAATTAATTACTTAAGCTCGCAGACTTGTTTTTTATCTGCATTTTTCGCCAACTTTTTGCTGTTGTCAGGACGGTCGTACTGGCAGCAAGCATCCAAATCATCATAAGATTTGTCAGAAGCACGGAACATCTCGTTGTCGTGACCAACTTCCGCAACGTTTTTTAAAACCGCTTTTTTGTCAGTTTTAGATGCGTCATAACTTACGGTCAAGACTTTTTTGTTCATACTCCAGTCGGCTGATTTTACATTTTTGTCAGACTTAGCAGCCGTTTCGATGCGTTCTTTGCACATTCCGCAGTTGCCTTCTACTTTGGCTTTGAAGGATTTGGTCTGAGCAGAAAAATTGGAGAATAGAAATATGGAAAGGAATAGAATTCCTGATTTTATGATTGTATTCATTTTGATTAATTTTAATTGTTTGAATTAAGATTTTATAAAAATCTTGACGTTTTATAATCTCGCATATTTTAAGGATTTAGCAGATTAATTATCAGAAAAAATCTGCAAGATTTGCTTAATCAGCGAGAGAATTAAAATTAACCAAGTTTAGGCGGTTGCCAAATATTGAAAGTTCGCGCAAGAGGCGATTGTGAATAATAAGAAAATGGATTGTTGATTTCGAAAACCAACGTTTTCAGTTTGTTATCATAATTATTCAGAACAACCGAAAAAACAAATCCCGAATTGCAGGTTTTGCAAGTCGAGCAATTGTCCTTGCAGTCTTTTTCCTTTTTGGAATCGTGATGACAGGAATCTGATCTTTTCTCTTCTTTTTTGCAACAGTCAGAATTTGATTTCTGAGCTTCACAACAAGAACTCTGCGCCAAATGAACATTAAAATTCTGCTTTGGAAATACAAAAATTCCCAAACAGAATAGCATTATTATCAATTGCAGTTTTCTCAGCATCACTTTGCAAAATTATGAAATGTAAAATAAATCAACCACAAAAGACACAAAAGATTTGCTTTTTCTTTTGTGCCTTTTGTGGTTCAAAAAAACTATTTTTCACTTTTCACAAACACTTTTCTTTTTCTCAAAAAATAAAACACCAATCCGCCAATCAAGACAATCGGCCAGATAGAAATCAGAGAAACAAAAATCTGCTGAATCAAATAAAATCCTTCCACAAATGCATTTTTCAGATCATAAAAGAAATTATATTTGTAATTGTTGTCAATGTTTTTGGTGTTAATGATGGGAATTTTCGCAACATTCGTTTTCGGCTCTTTGATGAAAATTTCTACCGTTGAGAATTTCATATTATCCTCAAGAATTTCATCTGAATATTTCTGCATATTCGCTTCGGACATATTATTGTCGTCAAGATTCACTTTATCTTTTCCGGTTTTCAGTTGAGAAATATTGGCTTTTGTTTTAGCTTGTCTTTCAGATTCCAGTTTTGCCAAACGGATTCCGGCAGAAACATCTTCCGCTGAAATAATCCTGGAATTAAGGAACACTTTTTTATCATTAATAAAATCCAGAAATTCGCCTAAACTCTGAGTCGGAACTCTCACCTGCATCTTGTTTTGATTTTGAAATTTCCGAATCAAAACTGCCGATTCGTCAGACGTATTGTACGTATTTTCCGACAAAGTTTGCGCTTCCATTCTACTCTTGGTCACGAATCCGCCAATGGTCTGCAATTGCTTCTCAATCGATATGGTCGCGTCGTAAACATCCTTCACTTCCATATCCACTTCGGCCGTTCTCACAAATTGTCGGTTTTTTACATTTTGTGTCGCAGCCATAGAAATGCTGTCAGAAACAGATGCGGTGTCAATAACATAATCTGCAGATGCATAAGCAGATTCAACTCTTTCTGACTTTTTACAAGCAAACAAAGTCAAAGCAAGTAAGCTGATTGTTATAAATTTAGTTTTCATTTTGAATATTTTTTATTTGTTTTTTAATTGTAAAATCGCCGCGGATTTCATAATAGATTATTTTTGAGATTACTATTTTAAAATTTTGGGCAACTATTCCGCCTTCCGTTCCCGCTTTTTTTGCCTTGCTTTTCCCTCAGCAAAAAAGAGCTCCACTCAAGTCGGGTTGCGGACTTTCACATTCCAAATTCCGCTTTCACAATCAATTAAAATTGTCTATTCCAAAATTGATAATTAAGATGAAAGCTATTTTGCAAATCAATCCGAAACTTTTTGTAAACAGATTAGAGTTTTAACTAATTGATTTTTAATTTTTTGTAAAATTAATTTTCAGAGAAAAAATAAATGATTAGCTATTTGTAAAAGCGTTTTAGGAATATTCTTTGCATTCTACAGGAAAACAGAAACGTATGAACGGTACTATCTCAAAAATCAAAGGAATTTTCAATCTTCTGAAACATATCGATATAGATCAGATTTCCAAAATCTCTCAAAAAGTTGACCTTCCAAAACTGATGGATCAATTCTCAAAATTAGATGAGAATCAAATCAAAGGATTAACGAAAATGCTGGATTCTTCAGGAAAGAAAAAAGATTTGCCACCAATCAACGGTGATTTTTATGAGTTACATCTCAAGCTGACGGATGAACAAAGAGCAATTCAGCTGAAGGTTAGAGAATTTATGGAGAAAGAAGCAAAACCTTTGGTCAACAGATATTGGCTGACAGACGATTTCCCGCACGAACTCATTCCAAAATTTAAAAAATTAAATCTCTGTGGCGTGACGTACGAAGGTTACGGCTGTCCAAACCTTCCGTTTCTAATGGAAGGCGTCATCGCTATGGAAATTGCCAGAGTTGATGCATCATTAGCTACATTTTTCGGCGTTCAGTCAGGATTGTCAATGGGTTCGATTTATATGTGCGGTTCGGAAGAACAAAAACAAAAATATCTTCCGGGAATGCAACAATTCGATTTGATCGGTGCATTTGGATTGACAGAACCGGAAGTTGGTTCTGGCGCAGCTGGCGGATTAACGACAACCTGCAAAAAAGTAGAAGGCGGCTGGATTCTGAACGGACAGAAAAAATGGATTGGAAACGCCACTTTTGCGGATGTGATTATTATTTGGGCAAGGGATGTTGATGACAATCAGGTTAAAGGTTTCATTGTTGAGAAAGATACACTAGGATTTGAAGTCGAAAAAATCAAAGGAAAAATGGCGCTAAGAATTGTGCAGAACGGACTCGTCACAATGAAAGATTGCTTCGTTGCCGATTCTCAGAAAATGGAACACGCCAACAGCTTCAAAGACACCGCAAAAGTTCTTCAAATGACAAGAGCCGGCGTTGCGTGGATGGCAACAGGCTGCGCAAGAGGTGCTTATGAAAGTGCTTTGGACTACACCAGAAAACGTAAACAGTTCGGAAAACCGATTGCTTCTTTCCAATTAGTGCAGGGACATTTGGTGGAAATGTTGTCGAATTTAACCGCGATGCAAACATTAGTTTTCAGATTGTCTGAAATGCAGGATACCGGTATTCTGAAAGATGAACACGCGTCCTTGGCA
>JAEXJU010000262.1 GCA_023448955.1 Bacteroidota bacterium | reverse complement strand
GCTGCACAGTCTATCGGTGAGCCGGGAACTCAGTTAACACTGAGAACTTTCCACCAAGGAGGTACAGCTGGTAACATCTCGGAAAATCCAAGTATTGTTGCAAAACGTGACGGTATTGTTGAGATGGATGAGGTTAGAACCATTAAGTCTGAAGATGAAGAAGGAAATTCAGCGGATATCGTGGTTTCCCGTTCAACGGAATTCAGATTGGTTGCTGACAACGAAGCTAGAACGCCAATCATGGTGGCTAACGTTCCTTACGGTTCCGTATTGTCCGTGAAGCCTGGTGATAAAGTGAAAAAAGGCGACCTTATCGCAAGATGGGATCCATATAACGCAGTTATCATTGCAGAAACTGCTGGTAAAGTAGAGTATGAAGATATCATCCAAGGGGTTTCTTTCCAATTGGAAATTGATGAACAGACTGGTTTCGAAGAGAAAGTAATCTCCGAATCAAGAAATAAGAAAGCTGTTCCTACGCTGAAAGTAGTGGATTCTAAAGGTGTTGAGCAAAAAGCTTACAACTTACCGGTAGGAGCCCACTTAATGGTTAATGATGGTGAGAAGATCAAGGCTGGTAAAATCCTAATCAAGATCCCAAGAAAATCTGCGAAAGCAGGGGATATCACAGGAGGTCTTCCGAGAGTTACCGAATTGTTCGAAGCGAGAAATCCTTCTAACCCTGCGGTAGTAACGGAAATTGATGGTGTAGTTTCTTATGGTAAGATCAAGAGAGGTAATCGTGAATTGATCGTGGAAGCTAAAACTGGCGAAATCAAGAAATATCTTGTGAAATTATCTAACCAGATTCTGGTACAGGAAAATGACTTCGTTTATGCTGGTGATCCATTGTCTGACGGTTCTATCACACCGGATGATATTTTGAGAATCAAAGGTCCAACTGCGGTTCAGGAGTATTTGGTTAACGAGATTCAGGAGGTTTACCGACTTCAAGGGGTGAAGATCGATGACAAACACTTCGAGATTATTGTTCGTCAGATGATGACCAAAGTTGAGATTGTAGATGGTGGAGATACACAATTCCTTGAAAACGCCTTAGAACATAAATATGATTTCTTGGAAGAAAACAACAGAGTTTTCGGACTGAAAGTGGTTGTAGAGCCAGGAGATTCTAAGGAGTTCAAAGTCGGACAAATGATTACTGCAAGAGAACTTAGAGATGAGAATTCTAAGCTGAAGAGAGAAGATCTTGCATTAGTAGAAGTGAGGGAAGCGCTTCCTGCGACTGCTACGCCTGTATTGCAAGGGATTACGAGAGCGGCGTTACAGACTAAATCATTCATGTCTGCGGCATCGTTCCAGGAAACTACCAAAGTTCTTAACGAAGCGGCAGTTTCCGGTAAAATCGACTTCCTGAACGGTCTTAAGGAAAATGTAATTGTAGGACACAGAATACCTGCAGGTACAGGTCTTAAAGACTACCAAAGTGTAATCGTAGGTTCCAGAAAGGAATTCGAAGATATTAACTAATAAATTCATTTGAAATTTGAGGTTTGATATTATTTTTTATATTTTCACAACCTCAAATTTCAATTAAAAAAAATAATTAAACAAAATGGACAACAATCAAAATCAAGATCCAAACAACATCAATATCGAGCTTAATGAAATGGTAGCTGCTGGTGTTTATGCTAACTTAGCTTTAGTTAACCATTCGCCATCAGAATTCGTAGTAGACTTTATCCAGTTGATGCCAGGTGTTCAGCAGGCTAAAGTAAGATCAAGAGTAATCTTGGCTCCGCTTCACGCTAAGAGAGTTTTGGCTGCATTGCAACAAAACATCACTAATTATGAGCAGCAATTTGGTGAGATCAAAGAAGTTGAACCTTTCGTATTAGGAGGTAACAACGTACAAGCTTAAGATCTTTTTTCTTTAAATATAAATCCTGATTCTTTTTAAGAGTCGGGATTTTTTATTTTTTTAGAATATAAAAATAAACTTCTGCAAGTCCTATGGAAAGGTACTTTACAGAGGTAACTCAAAATGTACGTATCTTTTCATCGAAACGCACGTATTTTTTATTTAAAACGCACGTATCTTTTCATTAGAACGTACGTGTCTTTTTAGCAAAACATACAGAGGTTTTTCAAAGAGGCTTTAGTATTGTCTAAATTTTGATCTTTGAAAACTCTTAAAACAAAAAAGGGAGAACGCTAACCGATGTTCTCCCTTTTTTGTTTGGATTAAATTATAATTAATTCTTCAGACTCTTCATATCAATAACGAATCGGTATTTCACATCACTTTTCAGCATTCTTTCATACGCATCGTTGATGTCCTGAATATTGATAATCTCTATGTCGGAAACAATGTTTTTCTCGCCACAGAAATCAAGCATTTCCTGTGTTTCTTTGATACCGCCAATCAATGATCCTGCAACCGAACGTCTTTTGTAGATCATTGGCCTTGTACTAACAGCATTGTTTTCAAATTCTCCGATAAGACCCACCAGAACAAGCGTCCCGTCAAGAGTCAAAGTATTCATATAAGGATTGATGTCGTGTTCGTAAGGAACGGTATCAATGATCAGATCGAATTTATTGGAAACCGATTTCATCTGCTCCTCGTCTGTTGATATAATAACGTGGTCTGCACCAAGTTGTTTGGCGTCGTCTGTTTTGCCAGGAGTTCTAGAAAATAGAGATACCTCTGCGCCCAGGCCTTTGGCAAGCTTAATTGCCATATGTCCAAGTCCTCCAAGACCAACAACAGCTACTTTAGAATTTTCCGTAACATTCCAGTGCTTCAAAGGCGACCAGGTTGTAATTCCTGCACAAAGCAATGGAGCGGCAGCAGCCATATCAAGGTTTTCCGGAAGTCTGAGTACGAAATGTTCATCTACAACAACGGATTCAGAGTATCCTCCAAATGTTTTTACATCTTCAAAGTATTTGTCTTTGCTATTATAAGTTCCGGTAAAACCATTCTCACAAAATTGTTCCAAATCTTGCTCGCAGCTATGACAGGTCCTACATGAATCCACCATGCAACCTACAGCAACCAGATCTCCGACTTTGAATTTTGTGACATCAGACCCAATCTGAAGAACTTTTCCTACAATCTCGTGTCCGGGTACAACGGGATAAACAGAACCGCCCCAGTCATTTCTTGCAGTATGGAGATCAGAGTGGCATACACCGCAATAATAGATGTCTATTTTCACATCTTTCGGCTGAACTTCTCTTCTTTCAATAGTCAGCAATTCTAGGTCATTTTCAGAATCTTTTGTCCCGAAAGCTTTTATTTTAGTTGTTTCCATTTTTTATTTAATTTATTTTTATTGATTTTTGTATTAAATTTTTAATGATGTTGAAAAATATTCTCTATAAGATTTATCCTCCACTTATCAATTTATATACCGTTTGGCTTCTGTATATGCTTTTCTTTCTTGACAGCCGTGATAATCCTCAACTTCCTTATGAAATAAAAAATATACCACTAGATACAGTTAGAGAATATTTTTTTCATGTTTTTTATTATGATAAAATAGAGTTCTTGAAAAATATTTTTGGAAACATTATTCTTTTTATCCCATATGGTTTTCTAGGCATCCTTTATCCAACATTAAATCAATTTAAATGGACGCTAATATCATTCTTTATAATTATAAATATTGTTGAATTTTCTCAGTACTATTTTAACCGCGGTATGGCAGATATAGATGATGTTATTCTCAATACTTCTGGTGCTGTAATAGGCTTTTTTATCTACAAAAAATGGTTTTTTATCAAGGGCAGATAACTTTCATTTCCGTTCTTCTATTAGCTTGATGTTGTTCTTCAGAACAATCTATTCCATTGCTACATTGATTCAGAAGCTGTGTTTCTCCATATCCGATAGGCTTTAGTCTTGTTTTATTTATGCCTTTCGAAACTAAATAATCCACTGCTGAATTTGCACGGTTCTGAGAAAGCGTTTTATTATAGTCGTCAGATGCACGGGAATCTGTGTGGGATGACAGCTCAACACTTACTTTTGGATTATCATTCATAAACTGGACCAGTTTATTCAGCTCAGCTTTTGCATCTTCCCGTATAAAATATTTGTCAAGATCGTAATGGATATTTTTCAGGTTAATTGGTTTTCCACAAGTTGTTTCTTCCATACAAACCTGAAGATTAAGAAATAGTGTATTACTTCTGTCTACATTTTTTGAAGTTACAGATTCTGTCTGCGAGAAATAATTGCCTTTCTTTCCGTAAATTGTATAGGTCGAGTTTTTATTGGCTTTGAAATAGAATTTCCCGTTGATATCAGTTTTAATGTCTTTATAGCTATCTGTTTCATTATTTTTGATAACAATAGTCACATCTCTCAGCGGACTTTGCGAATTGCATATATTGACTTGCCCTTTTACAAAAAAAGTCTCGGAATCTGTGGATATTTCTTTTTTCAGGGTTGCGTTTTTCACAAACTCAGTTTTATTGGCTTTATTTGTAGAAAGATCAATATTATACAAATTACCTTTTATATCATAATCATCCGGTTTTATATTCTTAAAAAAGGCAACACCCTTCGCGTTGGTTCTTGCAAAATATGCACGTTTTCCGTTTTTATATAGCTCTACAAAAGTATCAGGCAAAACCAATCCCGTTTCTTTATCTTTAGCAGTAACAGTCATTGTGTATGTTTTCGGCTTCTTTTCAGTTGGTATCCGGAAGGTAAGGCCGGCGAAAAAACCTACAGAATGAATTTCGTGTTCCAGGCTGTTACTTCTGATCTCAGCATTAGCAGGATTGATTATATTTTGATTTCCTGATTCGGAAAACGGAATGTAACCGGCTGCCATATTATTATTTAACTGATCTTTTACATTAAAATGCTGAATATAATAAGCGCCGACATTCAATCCCACATATTCAGAAAAAAACCAGTTAATTTCTGCTTCAGCTTTTCCTGTCAGTATATTTTTTTCATCATATCCATTATGGAAATTAAGATTGTAAGGCGCAGAAACCAATTGTGTTTCGCCACCTTTGATATTAGAAATACCACCTTTCAGTTTGAACCCAACTCCAAAATTATCGTTAATGACCCATTTAAAGTTAGGACCTATTCCTACAAAAAGACGTTTGATTTTATTTTCAGTTACATTGAAAGCTGAAAGCTGGGAACTTCCATTGTAAAGATTATCTGTAGGATAAGTATTTTTAGACTTGTTGGTTAGATAATCGAAATCAAGACCCAATCCGATCCAGCTGAAATAATAATCTACCGAAGTGCCAACATTAAGATTATACCTGTAATCTATATATTTTGTTTGGTTGTCATAGGATGGAAAATCCAGTCCTGCTCTTAAGGAAACATTGAGTTGGTTATTGTCATATAAAGAACTTCTGAACTGAGACTGAACTGTTTGAGATATAACAATCAGTAGCAGGTAAAGGTAACTTCTCATAATTGGTTTTCTTGATTATCACAAATCTACAAAATATCCATAAAAAATGCCGGTAAAAACCGGCATTATATTTATTTTTCAACAGATTACTGTTTGATGATCTGTGTGATTTTCTGTGTGTTATCATCCAAAAGGTATCTCATAAGATACTTTCCCGGACGTAATTTGTCAAGTCTCAACTCGGCATTGTTACTGTTGATTGTATATTCTGCCACTTGTGCACCCAAAATTGAGAAGAACGTAACAGTTCTGATTTTCGCAGAATTATCTTTTGATTTTAGGATTAGGACATCTTTTGTAGGATTCGGGTAAGCAACAAGGATACCGTCATCAGTTCTTTGTCCTCCGATTGTGCGGGTAGACTGAGCTTTCATCTCTCCCGAAAATCCAACTGAAACTACCGTAAATATAATAAAGAATAAAAATTTTTTCATTCGCTTTGGCGTGTATTTAAACAATTACTACAAATATATTTTAAATAAAATTAATATGCAATAGTCTATCCGTAAAAGTATAAGTAAATTTGCATAAAATTTTTCTAAAAGATGATTTCAAGAAACAGAAGACTTAGAACAAATGATTCCATCAGGAGCCTGGTTCGTGAAACAATCCTTACAACAAACGATCTGGTTTTGCCAATGTTTGTTATGGAAGGTGAAAACAAAAAAGAAGCCATTTCTTCAATGCCGGGCGTTTTTAGGCAAACTTTAGATTTAACGGTAAAAACCGTTAAAGAAAATTATGATTTGGGAATCAAAGCGGTCAATCTTTACATGAAAGTGTCAGATAATCTGAAGGACAACACAGGAAAGGAAGCCTGGAATCCGGATGGTCTGATGCAGGATACTATAAAAGCAATTAAAGATGCTGTTCCGGAAGTGATAGTGATGCCGGATGTAGCGCTGGATCCGTATTCCATCTATGGACACGACGGAATTATTACGAAGGGTAAAATTGATAATGACGCAACAGTAGAAGCTCTGGTAAAGATGGGAATTTCTCACGCAGAAGCTGGCGCAGACATTCTCGCTCCCAGCGATATGATGGACGGTAGGGTTTTTGCGATGAGACAAGGTCTTGAAGAAAATGGTTTTACAGATGTCGGGATTTTATCTTATGCAGCAAAATATGCAAGTGCTTTTTACGGTCCTTTCAGAAGTGCGCTGGACAGTGCGCCTGTGGATGCGCAGGAAATACCGGCTGATAAGAAAACATATCAGATGGATTTTCATAATTCGAGAGAAGCTATAGACGAAGCTCTGAAAGATGTGGAAGAAGGTGCCGATATTATTATGATAAAACCAGGAATGCCTTATCTGGACATTGTTTCCAAAATCCGTGAGCTGATTACGCAGCCAATTGCAGTCTACCAAGTGAGCGGTGAATACGCAATGCTGAAAGCAGCGGCTCAGAATGGCTGGCTGGACAATGATAAGGTTCTTTTGGAAAGTCTTACCAGCATCAAACGTGCCGGCGCAGATATGATTTTTACTTATGCTGCTCCGGAGGTTGCAAAACTTTTAAACATATAAAAAAAAAACTTTCCGTTAATTCAAGATAATATTGTTGAATTAACGGAAAGCTCTTTAATCAGGATTTTGAATTTATTTTCTTCCTCTAAATAATAATACTGCGTTTAGAAATATCAGAAGCAGATCTAGTGTAACCCAGATGCTTAGCTTGATATTGTCGTATTTAAGCTTTGATACATTGTCTGCAGCTACAGCAGAAAGCTTAAGACTGTGGTTGATATAATTTCTGACTTCTACTATTTTATCTTCATTTTTATTGGGAACAGCAATCTGTGAAAAATAAACCATCTTGTCTTTTCCGATATATCCGGCAACCCAAAATTCGTCGGACTTTTGCATGTTGAGATATTCAATCCGGAAATATTCCGGACGGATCTGTCCTACGTGTTTAGAGCTGTAATGCTGAATTCCATTTTCATCCTGAACCCGAATAATATAAAAATCAATAGGCTGGGGAAGATAATTAATAACCTGTACTGCAAGCGAATTTTCCAGAAACTGGGAAACGCTTTTTTCTAAAAACCAAAATGTAAAATAAGCGGCAGCAGAAACTGTAATGATAGTTCTGGCTACCTTGCTCCACAGATTCCATTTTTCTGAACGAATCACGGACAGAAAAAGTGCGGCAATCAGAAAAATAAGGATCAGAAATATTATCATCGCAGCAAAGATAATAGTTTCCGATCAATTATAAATTGACATTCCACTCATTATAGAATTCTTCCAGAAATTGCAGCATAAACTGATGTCTATGTTCAGCAATATTTTTTGCGGTATCTGTATTGAGAAGATCTTTCAGAAGCAACAGCTTTTCATAAAAATGATTGATGGTGGTTCCGTTCGATTTTTTATATTCTTCTTTTGTTTGATTTAGTTTAGGTTTGATGTCAGGATGGTACATCAGATTGTTTTTATAGCCTCCAAAATTGAATGTCCGAGCAATGCCAATTGCCCCGATTGCATCCAGCCTGTCGGCGTCCTGAACGATCTTCAGTTCCAGAGGGAGGTTTTCCGGTGCATCATTTCTGTTTTTAAAAGACATATTTTCTATGATGAAGATAACCTTCTCAATAACATCGTGATCAAGATTCTGTTCTGTAAGAAAATTACGGACAATTTTTGAAGCCAAAGTTTCATCACCATTGTGAAATTTAGGATCTGCGATATCGTGAAGAAGTGCAGCTAACTCGATAACCAGTTTATCACCGCCTTCCTTTTCCTGGATTTTAAGGCTTAATTTCCATACGCGTTCGATGTGAAACCAATCGTGTCCGGATTCTGTTCCTTCCAGTTTTTCCTTAACCAAGTTAATTGTTTTATGTATCAGCTCCATTTTTGAATTATTAGATTAAACTACAAATTTATACAATACTTTTTCTATTAAATAATTGAAAAGGATTATTGATATATTTTAAGTTTTAAGTCATTGATCATAAAACTGATACCTGAGATCTAAGTTCTTCTACCTTCTTCCAATCTTTCTAAAATAATATTCCAAAGATTTTTGTTGTAGCTTCTGAAAAAGTTAATATGTCCGATTTCACCTTTCTCCGACTCCGAGGTATAGATCAGTCTGTAAGTAGGCTGGAGATTTGGGTAAGTGTTTTCGAGAAGAGATTTTACACCTTTTTCTGTGAGCCACGCATCATCTTCTGCTCTGATGACCAAAACGTTTTGTTTCAGTTTTTTTGAAAAATCCATAGATTTTTCCAAGAGTTTGTTTGTTGATTTTTTATTCAGGATTAGGATTCTCCAATCAAAAGCGCTTCCGGAAGGCAGGCTTTCGCCAAGACCGAACCAGCTGGCTGGGAAATAGCCTAACAATAAAGTAAACAGCGGCTGAACGATTCCGAAACCCAGATAAGCCTCGATTTTTGTTCTTAATCTGAGATTTCCTACAAATGCATTTTGAGTCCCGACAAAAATAAACTCGTCAAACATTTCCGATCCCTTATTCATTCCTAAGATTAGCGCACCAACGGAATGCCCGAGACAGTATTTTTTATAATCTTCAAAATTATTTTTGATATAATCGGTTAATGCTTTATAATCTGTAGTTCCCCAAACTCTCATAGATGCCTGGAAACTATTCATCTTATCAGGCTTAGAAAGCCCGATGCCACGATAATCATAAGTAATTACTGTAAACCCTTTTTCAGCAAAAAACTGAGCCAGCGAAAAATAAATCTGCTGTTTAACGCCAGTTGCCGAATTGATCAGTAAAACTTTTTGATTTGGGATCTTAGGTTCGAAAAGATGAGCCGCTAAGCTGTAATGGTCTTCCGTTAAAATGTCAATACGTTTCATCTAAAATGATTTGAGCTAATCATTTTATAAAAGTAAAAAATATGCTCGGGTAAAAGGTTATAATTCGATATGCAGGCAATATCAGTTCTTAAAATCCTCTAAATATGGCAATCCTTTTTGAGAGCCTCTGTAATCTGCTGCCTTCAGTGCAACATCATTCCCGAACTTAACGCAGTCTTCGATTGAGTTTCCGTGTAGCATTGCGATTGAAAAACCTGAAGTAAAAGCGTCTCCTAATCCCATGTTATGAGCTTCGGAGCTTGGGTTTTTTCTGAAGTACTTCATCTCATTACCATCAAAATAGCTGGTGCTATTGGCGCCGTCTCTTACAAAGAGTTTATTTGGAAGATGTTTGATGATGTCTTCCCGGTTGCCTTCTCCGAAAATTATTTCCAGATCCGTACTTTTGGCCACTATAAAACTTGCATAATTGATGATTTCATCAGAAAGTCTGCTAGCTGGAGCTGCATATATTCCTATTTTTTTACCAAGGTTCTTCGCTTTTCTGAATAGATATTCTACAGTTTCCATTGGTATTTCCAACTGAGTCAAAATCAGATCTGCAGTTAGTATATATTTTTCTGCATTAGATATATCTTTCGGGGACAGATTATAGTTAGCAGCCGGAACTACTGTTATAGCATTCCCTTCTTCAGATGCCGTTACATATGCCGTTCCTGTGTCCTCATCTTCGTCTTCTACTACATAAGTTACATTTACCTCTTCATCGTTCAGGTTTCTGAGTACTTGTTGCCCGAATGGATCCATTCCAACCCGGCTTATCAGATAGGTCTGAGCTCCCAAACGTGAAGTCGCAATAGCCTGGTTTGCACCTTTACCACCTAAAAAACTTTTCAGACTGTCTGCCAGAACAGTATTATTAGCAGTTGGGATTTTCGAAGTCTTCAGAACAAGATCTATAGAAGAACTTCCTACTACAACTATATGAGGTTTTATGTTACTTAGTTTCATTTATATTACGCATTATTATCAAAATCATCTGAATGCAATAATTGCAATTTCCTTCGGGCTAATGTAATCAATTAATCTGTTTCGATTTCTATAAATTCTGAAATTAATTTAACTGGCTGATTGTCTTTGGAATATCCAATATATGAAGCGTAAAAACCTTCGCCATATCCTGCTTCGAAAGCGGCTATGTTTTCCAACTTTTTGTCATAGGGTTGCAACAGAGCGAACTGATCGATGGCACCCTTTTCATCAAAAAAATACGTATGAAAAAACTCCTCATAAATACCAAGAAAATCGGCACCTTTTTTATGAAAAAGCTCTTGCTCAAGGTCATTAAGAGATTTCTGAGCTGTTTTGTCCATCAGGCAAGCCATTCCGGACTCTACCGGGAAACCAAAAATTTCGCCTTCTTTTAAATCTTCGATGTTTTGATTCTCACAAAGCGCCAATTTCCAGTGTTCTGCAGGCTGGTTTGTCTCAAATAAAATCTCTGCATAGGCAATACAGTTGGATTCCCTTTCTTTATGAATATAAATCGGAAAATCACCTTTTGGAAATTCTTCCGAAAAAGCCGCGTGATCCGGTGAAATCAGCGGATCACAGGCTACAATTTTTCCGGATGAGATATGGATTTTTCCCATCTCGTAGGTTTCCAGCAAAGGATTTTCTACGAAATCCCTGGAGAATAATTTTTTGATGTTTTCTATGTGAGTCATAATTTCGTTGTCAGTTGATAGTTGTCGGTTGATAGATATTAAAGTGACTTCAACTTTTCTTCTAACAAAGCAATTTTATCCCGGGCGTCTTTTTGTTTTTTACGCTCTACTTCTACAATTTCCGGTTTTGCGTTAGCTACAAATTTTTCATTGGAAAGCTTCTTATCAACAGAAATCAGGAAACCTTTCAGATATTTGATTTCTTCTTCAGTTTTTGCTTTCTCTTCCGCCAGGTCAAGATTTTCGCTCAATGGAATTGAAAATTCATTAGCCCCAACTAAGAATGTAAAACTTGGCTTATCCGTTTTCTGATTTAAATTAATCTCAGAAATATTCGCTAACTTTTTAACAACACCGGCATTATTAATTGTCGTGATATTTGTAAAAACTTCAGTCGTTTCTCTTGGCGAAATTCCTTTGGACTGACGATAATTTCTGACACCGGAAATTACTTCCTTAGCAAAATCAAAATCTTTAGTTACTTCTTCATTAAAAGATTCTGATTTCTTTTGCTGGGCAATTACCAACGCTTCAGAAATACTTCTGTCTGAGATATGTTGCCAAAGTTCTTCTGACAAGAATGGCATAAATGGATGAAGCAGCTTCATCAGTTCCTCGAAATAAGCAATCGTTTTCTTATATACCTCTTCACTGATCGCTTCTCCGAAATTTGGTTTAACGGCTTCCAGATACCAGGAACAGAAATCATCCCAAATCAGTTTATAGACCAAATGCAGTGCATCAGAAATCCTGAATTTTGAGAACTGATCTTCAATGTCAATAATTGTTTTGTTTAGTTGCTCTCCAAACCAATCGATTGTCTGTGTGTCGGATTCTTTAGCTTTGATATTTTCGTCGCGCTTCCAGCCTTGGATCAGTTTGTAGGCATTCCATATTTTGGTTGCGAAATTTCTTCCTTGCAGCATCAGGTCTTCATCAAACAATAAATCATTTCCGGCAGCCGAACTTAACAAAATCCCGACTCTTACGCCGTCCGCACCGTATTTTTCAATCAGCTCGATCGGATCCGGCGAATTACCAAGGGATTTTGACATTTTACGTCTTTGCTTATCTCTCACGATTCCTGTGAAATAAACATTTTTGAAAGGAACATCTTTTCTATATTCCAGGCCGGCCATAATCATTCGCGCTACCCAGAAGAAAATAATATCAGGACCTGTTACGAGATCCGATGTCGGATAATAATAGTTGATTTCTTCATTATCTGGTTCCAGAATGCCTTCAAAAACCGAGATCGGCCATAGCCAGGATGAAAACCAAGTGTCCAAAGCATCTTCATCTTGTTTTAGGTTGTCAGTTGTCAGTTGTTGGTTGTTGGTTTTTTCTTTTGCTAAAACCAAAGCATCTTCAATATTTTCTGCTACTACAAAATCATTTTCCCCGTCGCCAAAATAATAAGCAGGGATCTGCTGTCCCCACCAAAGCTGGCGAGAAATGTTCCAGTCATGAACATTTTCCATCCAATGACGATAGGTGTTTTTGAACTTTTCCGGATGGAACTTAATCGTATCATCCATCACTACATCCAATGCCGGCTTAGCGATTTCAGACATTTTCAGGAACCATTGAACGGATATTTTCGGCTCTATTACTGCACCTGTTCTTTCTGAAGTTCCAACTTTATTAACGTAATCCTCAGCTTTCAGAAGAAGATCATTTTGTTCTAATTCTTTTACGATCTCTTTTCTTACGGTAAATCTTCCCATTCCCTGGTAATGCAATCCGTGCTCATTCAGAACGGCATCATCATCCATAGAATCGATGATTGGCAAATGATGTCTTTGCCCGATTTCATAATCATTGATGTCGTGAGCCGGTGTGATTTTCAAGGCTCCGGTTCCGAACTCGATATCGACATAATCATCCTCAATAATTGGAACAACCCTGTTTACAATAGGAACAATAACGTTTTTACCTTTCAGGTGTGCGTATCTTTCGTCATTCGGATTAACACAAACGGCAACGTCGCCAAAAATAGTTTCAGGACGTGTGGTTGCTACAGTAAGGAAGTCTTCCGAACCTTCGATTTTATATTTAAGGTAAAATAACTTTCCGTTTTGCTCTTTGAATATTACTTCCTCATCAGAAATATTGGTTTTGGCTTCCGGATCCCAATTGACCACTTTGTAACCACGATAAATCAATCCTTTATTATATAAGTCTACAAAAACTTTAATAACTGATTTGGAAAGATTGTCTTCCAATGTAAATCTGGTTCTGTCCCAGTCGCAGGAACATCCCAGTTTTTTCAGCTGCTCGAGTATGGTTCCGCCATATTTATCTGTCCATTCCCAGGCGTGCTTAAGGAATTCTTCTCTAGTGATATCTTTTTTATTGATGCCTTCCGCTTTGAGCTTGGCCACTACTTTGGCTTCGGTTGCAATGGAGGCGTGGTCAGTTCCCGGAACCCAACACGCATTGAAGCCCTGCATTCTTGCTCTTCTGACCAATACATCCTGAATCGTGTTGTTCAACATATGTCCCATGTGAAGAATTCCTGTCACATTGGGTGGAGGAATAACGATAGTGTAAGGCGGTCTGTTATCCGGTGTGGAGTGGAAAAACTTATTTTCCAGCCAGAAGTCATACCATTTCTGTTCAGTTTCCTGTGGATTGTATTTGTCAGCAATCTGCATTTTGAATTATTTTTTTGGCTTAATGAATTGCAAAAATAAGATAATGTAAAAAAATTAACATCACATATTCAAATTATTTATAACTTTGTTCTTTAAAATTTAAATTAAAACAAAGAAAATATGAAAAAGATTCTAGCTGGACTATTTATGACAAGCGCAATCGCTTTTGCATCAGCTCAAAGCATTTCATTTGATAAAACAACTTTTGATTACGGAAACGTGAAAGCCGGAGCGGATGGTCACAGATTCTTCACCGTAAAAAATACAGGAGATAAGCCATTAATTATTAGTGATGTGAAGCCATCTTGCGGATGTACTACGCCAGAATGGAGCAAAGACCCTATTTTACCTGGAAAATCTACACAAATTAAAGTTGGATATAATACAGGAATCAAAGGTCCTTTCAATAAATTAATTGAAGTTTATTCCAATGATCCTCAAAACAGCAGATCTGTACTTTACATTAAAGGAAATGTAGAAGATGTTGCAACTGCTCAAGCTGCTCCTGCTGCACAAGAAGCTAAATTGGTTGCAGGTCCTATCGCTACAGTAAAAGCTCAGCCAGCTCCAGCGGCTAAAAGAATGGCCAAAAAGAAAGCTGATGTTCAGAAAGTTGAAGCAGCTGCTAAATAATTAAGAAATTTCTTAAAATATTTTAACCGTCCCGTTCCCAAACGAGACGGTTTTTTTATTTTTACAATAAAATCAAATACGATGGATTATAACTTTTCAGATGAATTTTTAGTCAAGGAAAATACGGAATTCAGACTCGGGAAACAAAATACAAGTTACAAGGATAAAATAGAGAAAACGGATGCCAAAAATCTTCTGGAACAGGAAAAAGAAAAACTTCGAAAACTACAGGAAAAGTTGTATGCGGATGGCAGCCAGTCTTTACTGATAGTTCTGCAAGCTATGGATGCAGCCGGAAAAGACAGTTTAATAGAACATGTTTTTAGTGGTGTAAATCCGCAAGGCTGTGAAGTGACAAGTTTTAAAACGCCGAGTTCGAAAGAATATCAGCATGATTTTCTCTGGCGCCATTACCTTG
>JAEXJU010000256.1 GCA_023448955.1 Bacteroidota bacterium | reverse complement strand
GGAGAAAAGCGGAAGCCCGAAGACTTTTTGCCCGCTTTTCAACTAATCCACTCTCAATTTTTAGTTAGTTTTAATATGGATTTCTTTTTTGCCATCCTTGATGTTGATATTCATATCTTTGAAACTTTTCTTCACCTGCTGGTCAATTTTCATTCTTTGTAATACTACGTCGGCAGAATCTTTGGAATAATTTTTACCGTTGATTTTTACAGAGTCACTTTCGTCTGAGTTATATTCTATGGTTGTTCCGTTGATTTTTATTTTATTCTCTTCTACGCTGATTCCGGAGTGATTGCTGTGATTATCATCAATACCGTCATTATCATTGTCATCATCATCGTCACCTCTTGTACTGATTTCATATTCTTTCTCGTTAATCACTTTCATTGTAGAAGGAACCACAAGCTCATAATCCAATCTATAATCTCTGAATCTGTATTCGTAAGGGATCTCATAGTAATTTGGAAGGAAAATTCTGTTTCCGACTACATCTACGGGAACTTTCATTTTCATAGGCTGGTTATAACCGTCCGCTTCTTTTTTAATAATTAAATAAGGCGTTTTGATGTCATCTTTTCTTGTAATTTCAACACTTGGATAATCTCTTTTGAAGATCTTTGTCTTGTCTGAATAGATATTATTGACATAAGGCTTAAAGTTCTCTGGGATCTGTATTTTCTTACTGTCCAGATAAATGGTGTCATTTGGAGCTGTGATGGATACATTCTCATAGTCTTCATTATTTCCGGTATATCGGAAGTTGAGTCTTGAAGCACTTGCGGCAAGGATTCCTATCAATATGATCCAGATAATTCCTAATGTTCCCAAAGCCGGTCCTACATAATTGAATTTAGTCTTTGGAGAGAATAATTTGATGGATAACAATAGTGCACCAATTCCGATGATGACTACAGGCAATGCTGCAATTCCTAAAAGAAGATAACCAAGATTGTTTTCTTCCAGATAAAATCCAAGGTTGTCATTCATCCCAAATTTATCAGAGCCATAAGCAAACATCATTGCGAATAATCCGATGAAACATCCTGCTGCCGTGAGTGCTAGCAAAACAGCGAGACAATATTTCATAACTTTAAGAAGAGAATCTCCTGCTGAATTTACTTTAGGTCGGTTTTCATTGTAGATTTCTCCGGCTCTTGTGGTTGTCTCATTGGCAAACTGTACTATTTTGCTGGATTCTTCCTTTAGATTATCGAAGTTTAAAGGTTTTCCTTTCATTTTCAGAAAATCAGACGCTGATTCTGCTTTTGGTAAAACAGCCCACAGAATGAAGTAAAGTATTACAACTAAGAAAGATGAACCAGGCGCTACCCAAAGGAATAAAAATGCGCCTACCCAAATTAATCTCATCCAGGTAATATCCATTCCAAAGTAAGCAGCCAAACCAGCGCAAACTCCGGCAATTCTTTGTCTTTCAGGATCACGGAACAATTGCTTCTGAGTATTGCTGCTATAACTACCGTAACCGGCAGAAGCTTTTGATTTATTTTGTTTGCCTTCAGAAAAATAAGCTTCTTCTTGTTCGTCAATCTGTTCAGGAGTTCCGATCTGTGCAATTACTTTTTCTACATCAGAATCGTTAATTACTTCTCTTTTGGCAAGTACTTCTTTGAAAATCTCGACCATTCGGATTTCAATATCGTGCATTACTTCATCTGCTTCCTGAGCGTCCAGAGAATTTCTCAGGGCAGTCAGGTAATCGCTAAGCTTGATATAAGCGTGTTCATCTATCATAAAAGAGAACCCTGCGAGTGCTATAGATAATGTCTTGTTCATAGTATTAATTTTGAGAGTGAGAGTTTTTTGTAATTTGGTTTACCGAGTCTGTCAGTTCCTGCCAGGTCGTCTGTAATTCTGCTAGGAAAAGGCTGCCTTTTTCAGTAATCTGATAATACTTTCTTGGCGGTCCGCTTGTGGATTCTTCCCATCTGTAAGCCAGAAATTCGCCGTTTTTCAATCTTGTGAGGAGAGGATAAAGTGTTCCTTCCACCACATCCAGTTTTCCTTTTTTGAGAGATTCTATCAGGTCCGAAACATACATTTCGCGTTGCTGAATCAGGCTCAAAATACAGAATTCCAGAATCCCTTTGCGCATTTGCGCTTTTGTGTTTTCCGTATTCATATTAAATGTTTGGTTTTAATCGGTTTATTATAAAGTTGGCTGTTGTATTTTTAATCAACTAAGAATCTGCTTCTCTAACTTTACATTGCAAAGATATATAAATAGAATGGTATTATGCAATACAAAGTAGTAAATATTTTTTAATTTTATATTTAACTGATTGATTTTCAACTATAAAAATTTTATACAAATTTTAATCAATCAATGGACTTAAAACATTTAATGAGATTTTTTGAATTATTATTAAATAAACAGAAGAATAATTTGTAAATAAAAAATGTTTTTATAAATTCGTTCAAATAATAAAAAAAAGCATGAATTTTTACTTCACAATAACTAATTCTACAACAACAACAACAACAACAACAACTGTTAGTTGCAGAAAGGTATGTGTGTAAATTTAAATCGACATAATTATAAAGCCTTTCTGATTTCAGAAAGGCTTTTTGTTTTGAATAAATTGAATTCCGTAGGAGCGAAATGTTTGTAGTTAATAGCAATAAAGTTTAACAAAGCTCCGTAGGAGCGAAATGTTTGTAGCAGCAAATATCAACACAGTTTTCAAGATCCGTAGGAGCGAAATGTTTGTAGTAGTAAATAGCAATAAAGTTTAAAAAGCTCTGTAGGAGCGAAATGTTTGTAGCAGCAAATATCAACACAGTTTTCAAGCTCCGTAGGAGCGAAATGTTTGTAGAAATAGTTATAGCAACACAGTTTACCAAGCTCCGTAGGAGCGATATGTTTTTAACAGGAAATATCAACACAGTTTAACAAAGCTCCGTAGGAGCGA
>JAEXJU010000248.1 GCA_023448955.1 Bacteroidota bacterium | reverse complement strand
AATTAGTATTAGAGATGTCACACTGAGCGGAGTCGAAGTGTTTATTGTAAAAATTTTATTCATCTTTATAAGTTTTCACCAATCTATCAAGATTCAAACTTCTGGCGGAAGCATCAAAAATCTCTCGGTAAGTTCCTGCTTTTTCATACAATTCTTCGTGCGTTCCATTTTCCACGACTTCGCCTTTTTTCATCACATAAATCATATCCGAATCCAAAATCTGCGACAAAGAATGCGAAATGATAATCACTGTTCTGTTTTTCTTAATAGCGTCCAAAGAATTTTTAATTTGTTCTGTGGCAATCGCATCCAAACTTGCTGTTGGTTCATCAAGAAAAATAATCGGTGGATTTTTCAGGAATAATCTTGCAATCGCAATCCGCTGTTGCTGACCTCCGGAAAGTTGCGTAGCATCGTGGTTATAACCATCCGGCAAATCCATAATCTGCTCGTGAAGATAAGCTTTTGTTGCCGATTCTTTGATTTGGTCAAGACTTGCTTCCAGGTTTCCGTAGCGGATGTTATCTTCAATACTTCCTTTAAAGATATGATTTTTCTGAAGCACCAAACCAAGATCGTCACGCAGATAATCATTATCAAAATCATTCAGATTATTGCCGTCCAAAAGAATTTCTCCCGAATCTGGCTCGTAAAACTTACAAAGCAAATTGATAATGGTCGATTTTCCTGCACCGCTCAATCCGACCAGTGCAGTTGTTTTCCCGTTTTCGATTTTAAGAGAGACATTTTTCAACGCTTTCATTCCGTTAGGATAAGTAAAATCCACATTTTTGATTTCGAAGTTGCCTTTTATTGGGATATTATCGATTGTTCCATTTGGTTCGGTTTCATCATCGTCATTCAGGATTTCAAAATAACCTTCGGCATAAATGAAAGCGTCGTTCATATCATCATAAATCCTGTGAAGCTGACGAATCGGTGCAGAAACGTTATTAAACAACATAATGTGAAGCATAATCGCGCCAATCGTCATTTGCTGGTCGAGAACCAGATAAACTGTTAAAAGGATAATCAAAACAACACCAAATTGCTCAATAAATGTTTTCAAACCATCGAAAATAAAACTCGTTCGGCGCGTGTACAACTGGCTTTCCATCAAATGCATCTGAAGATTGTACTGCTTTCTGCCTTCAAATTTTTCCCGCACAAAACTCTTGATAACCATTATGGAATTGATGAGATTCAGCAGTCCGGACGTTTTTTGCTCGCGTTGATTTCTCAAAGTTCGTCTAACATTTCCTAGCTTTTTGGCTTGTCTCGAGGTTACATAAAAATAAATCGGAATCACAATAGTGGAAACCAAACCGACATAAACATTTTGCATATACATCACAACCAGTGCGATAATCGCTGTTGAAAATAAGGGCAGAATATCGATGAAAAAATTCTGAACCAATTTTGTCAAGCTCTCAATTCCTCTGTCGATGCGGATTTGGAGTTTTCCGGATTCGTGTCGGTCGTCGTTGTAGTAGGCAATTCTGTAGGTTAAGATTTTGTCAATCGCTGCTTGTGCCAATTCGGAGCTGACATTAATTCTTATTTTTTCGCCATAAAATTTCTGTCCAAACTGAATAAAAATATTCGCCAATTCCTTTCCTAAAAGTATAATCGAAATCAGAATCAAAATGTGAATGCCTTCCTGCATAGGATTTGCTAAACCAACTAATTTAGTGACTTCGTCCACCGTGTATTTCAAAACCAACGGATTGACCTGAGCGAATAATGCGCCGATGAAAGTCAGCGCCAAAGTTCCGAAAACCATCCATTTGTAAGGTTTTATAAAAATTTTTAGCTGGTTGAAAATGTGGATAAGATTGGTGGTTTTCTGAAAAGGTTTTTTCATCTTAGAAAGTTAAGGATAAATTTAAAACACATAGAAATTAACACTTAAGTTTTATTTTTAATTAAGTATAAAAGTCACATAAGTACACATTAGCTTTAGTGAACTTAGTTTTCATTATTTAATATCTTTCTAAAGTGACTTAAGTGTTTAAAAAATAAAAACCTTAATTTTAAACTTTCGTAAAAATTAACAATGAAAATATATACCAAAACCGGCGACAAAGGCGAGACCGGACTTTACGGCGGAAGCAGAATTTCCAAAGCGAGCACAAGAGTAGAATCTTACGGCAACATCGATGAGCTGAACGCTTCAATTGGCGTTGCAAAATCTCATATTGAAGATGAAGCAGTCATCAATCAACTCAAAAAGATTCAGTTCGATTTGTTTACGGTTGGTTCCGAAGCTTCTACGCCGATTGATAAATTATTTTTGGCTAATGGAAAAGCAAGGTTGCCATTGGTGATTTCGGACAAAGAAATCGAAGAGTTGGAAATTTGGATGGACGAAATGGAAACAAAAGTAGAACCTTTGCAATATTTTATTTTGCCAGGCGGTGGAAAAGCTTCGACGTTTCTTCACGTGGCGAGAACGGTTTGCAGACGTGCGGAACGCAGTTTGGTTTTCCTCAATCAATCCGAAGAAGTGCGCGCGGAACTTATCAAATATCTGAACCGGTTGTCGGATTATCTATTTGTTTTGGCGAGATATGTTTCCGTGCTTCAGGGCGAGGCGGAGGAATATTGGAATCCGAATGAAAGAAAATAAAACCTGTGAGTGTTAGTAGAAAAGTTTTAGAACAAAAATCAAATCAGGAATTGGAAAAGTACATTGAGTCCGAAAGCAGGTTTATTCCGGATGCAATACTTTTTGCATATGAAATTCTTGAAAGTCGGGGCAGAGAATTCACTTCTGTTGAGATTGAGAGAAGAGTTTTATTGATAGATCAAAAAAATAAGAAGGAAGAAATTGTTATTCATCCAAATCATAAAAAATCGGCTGATTTAATTTATCTTTCAGGAGTACTAGGAATAGGAAATTTAATTTGGTCGTATGAAACATTAGATAGTGGAATAACAATTTTCATTGCTTTTTCATCTCTTGCTTTTGTTTTCGGATTAGGTTATTTTATTAGCAAGGGAAGTGAATATGTTAAATATGTTATTTTAATTACTTTATTTCTGTCTATTCCAGGATTCCCATATTTAATAGCAAACTTGAAAAATGATCCTGTTTTAGGGATT
Source organism: Bacteroidota bacterium (assembly GCA_023448955.1). Classification (GTDB taxonomy): domain Bacteria; phylum Bacteroidota; class Bacteroidia; order Flavobacteriales; family Weeksellaceae; genus Epilithonimonas. The sequence goes on along the minus strand of JAEXJU010000248.1, from coordinate 3,819 downwards.
TTAAACATTGTACAAACAATTTTACAGGTTTGGGCTGCCGTTTTATTAATTAAGATTCCAAACCCTAAAAAAAATGACACATTCTAAAGCTCTACTTTTCATCAACGGAGATTCACCGAAATCCATTCCCGATTTGTTAGGTTATGACTTGATCGCTTGTACAGACGGAGCTTTTCACTATTTGAAGCAGCTTAAATTTCCCATGCATAAATTGGATTTTATTTCCGGAGATTTTGATTCTCATATAATTGAGGAAGAGATTCTTCGGCAGGCTCAGAATGACAATTTCGAAATCATCGAAACACCTGATCAGAATAAAACTGATTTTCACAAAGCTCTGGAAATTATTATAGAAAAAGGCTTCGAAAACATTGATGTTTACGGAGGAAGTGGAGGAGAGCAGGATCATTTTCTTGGGAATCTGAGCGTGGCTTTCTTTTTTAAGGAAAAAGCCAATCTTCGTTTTTTTGATGACTATTCTTCATATTATTTTATTCCAAAAAAATTTTCAATTTCCGGTGTAAGAGGTAAAATGATTTCGCTGATGCCTTTTCCTATCGCCAAAAACATTGAAACCAAAGGTTTGAAATGGCCGCTTTATCAGGAAGATTTGATCCTAGGAGAAAGAATAGGAACTAGGAATATTGCTGAAAATCAAACGGTTTCAATTCAATATAAGGAAGGGGATTTATTAATTTTTATCGGAAAATGATTCATTAATTTTTATAGATTTATTAACGCAGAAATTCAGTTTTTTTAATCATTTTTGCATTGCAAATTTTTATTAATCTTTCATTACTTTTTATTTAGATGAAAATAAAATATTCGGAATTAATTGACCAGACTCTTTATTTCCCGACTGAAGAATTCAGCGTAGAAGAAAATAGCCTGAGATTTCACGGGATTAATCTGATGGAGGTGGTCGAAAAATTCGGAACCCCTTTGAAATTCAACTACCTGCCGAAAATATCTCAGAATATTGAAAGGGCAAAATTCTGGTTCAAGGAAGCTTTTGAAAAAAACAATTACCAGAAAAGCTACAGATATTGTTATTGTACAAAATCCAGCCATTTCGCCTTTGTGGTGGAGGAAGCCCTGAAAAATGACATCAGTCTGGAAACTTCTTCGGCTTATGATATGGATATCGTGAAGGCGCTTTATGATAAAGGAAAATTTGATAAAAGTATCGAGGTCATATGCAACGGTTTCAAAACAGACGATTATTTGGCGAAAATTTCTGACTTGATCAATAGTGGTTTCGAAAATATTACGCCAATTCTGGATAACTACAGAGAGCTGGACAAGCTTACAGAGAGCATCGACAGAACTTTTGACATCGGAATCAGAATTGCATCCGAGGAAGAACCGAAGTTCGAATTTTATACTTCCAGATTAGGAATCGGATACAAAGATATTATTCCTTATTACAGCCAGAAAATTGCTGAGCATCCGAATGCAAGGCTGAAAATGCTTCACTTTTTCATCAATACTGGAATCAAAGACACGGCTTACTACTGGAACGAATTGTATAAATGTCTTCGCGTTTACGCAAGACTTAAAAAAATAGCGCCTGAGGTTGATTCTTTAAATATTGGTGGCGGTTTCCCGATCAAGACTTCACTTAATTTTGATTACGATTATCAATATATGGTGAACGAAATCGTTTCTCAAATAAAAAAATTCTGTGAGGAAGAAGGTGTTGAAGAGCCAAACATTTACACAGAATTCGGAAGCTTCACAGTAGGCGAAAGTGGAGGCCATCTTTACAAGATTATCTCACAAAAACGTCAGAATGACAGGGAAAAATGGAATATGATCGATTCTTCTTTTATGACTACTTTGCCTGATACCTGGGCGATTTCCCGTCACTTTATTATGCTACCGCTTAACCGTTGGGAAGATTCTTATGAGCGGGTTTTTCTTGGTGGATTGACTTGCGATTCGGACGATTATTACAATTCCGAACAACATACAAATGCCATTTATCTTCCTGTATATAACGATACAAAACCTTTGTATATCGGTTTTTTCCATACAGGTGCTTACCAGGAAACCATCGGTGGTTATGGTGGTGTTCATCATTGCCTGATGCCGCAGCCGAAACATATTCTGATTGATAAGGACGAGGACGGAAACTTTACATATGAACTTTTCCGCGAAGAACAGAGACCTGAGGATGTTCTGAAACTTTTAGGATATTAATCTCATAATAGATTTGAAATACAAAAAGCGGAAATTTTTTCCGCTTTAATTTTAAAAATAATTTATACTAATTTAGTATGAATTGAGATTTAATTACTAAATTTGTTTTCATTAAACCAAAATATAAAATATTATGTCAATAAAACTTGGAGATACTGCGCCAGATTTTAATGCGGAAAGCAGTCTGGGAAATATCAATTTTTATGATTATCTGGGAGATTCCTGGGGAATTCTGTTTTCACATCCTGCAGATTATACACCGGTTTGTACTACCGAACTTGGGAGAACGGCAAAGCTGAAACCGGAATTCGACAAAAGGAATACAAAAGTACTTGCACTGAGTGTTGACGGAATTGATAATCATAAAGGCTGGATCTCAGATATCAATGAAACGCAGGAAACAGAAGTAGAATTTCCTATTATTGCAGATCAGGATAGGAAAGTCTCGGAGTTGTATGATTTCATTCATCCTAATGCGAATGCTACCTTAACTGTGAGATCTTTACTGATTATTGACCCGAACAAAAAAATACGATTAATTATTACTTATCCGGCTTCTACCGGAAGAAACTTCGATGAGATTCTTCGGGTTTTGGATTCTCTTCAATTGGTAGATGGCTATGGAATAGCAACGCCTGTAGATTGGAAGGATGGCGATGATGTGATTATACCGCCGGCTGTCTCTCAGCAAGATGCAGAAAAGAAGTTTACAAAGGGTGTGAAGGTTGTTAAACCATATTTAAGATACACGCCACAGCCTAATATATAGGTATCAAATCAAGAAAGCAAGAAAGGCCGGAAATAATCTCCGGCCTTTTTCTTTTTTTGGTGAATTTTTATTTTGCGGTAAAAACTTCCTTTACAAAATCACCGTCCTTTGGCATCTCGATTATGATATTTCCGTTTTCAAAGTAGCCAATTGTAGATTCTCCGGAACCTAATTTTACCCTGTAAACATCATTTTTTGCAGTAGCTTTGAACGTTGCGAAAGGTGTAGAGCTGTTACCATCCGCCAGAATAAACTGTGTATTATCGATCTGGATTTTTTGCAATGTCAGATTACCTTTTGTAAATCTTTGTGCGGACTGAGTGTTAGAAACGGACGTTTCTGCAGGTTTTTGCTCTTCCTGTACAGGCAGTACTTCCGATTTTGCAATATTTTGAATATTCGGGTTAGAAACCGGGATTTTTGCTGAAGCTATTTTAATAGCATCCTGAAAACCAGGCTCGAATTCTTTGATCGTACTGCTTGCTTTTTCAGTACCAATTACTTTATTATTACAATCTCTAAATTCCAGGATGACCTTATTTCGGAACATGCTTTTATCATTCAGAACATCAGCGTTCAGTATACTGCAGGGATTGCTCTGCGCTTCGCCCGGCCAGGTGCTTTTGGATTGACGTAGCACGATGTATTTTTTAGATTTTAAAGTTTTTTCCAACAGAGATGCTAGTCCATAGGATTTGTTGTCCTTAAAATCATTGAATTCGGAAGGGATGGCTATATATTTATAATCAGACACAGATTGCGCTTTTGCAATGCTGACCAGAATGATTGAAAGAACAAGTGTTATTTTTTTCATAACGAGATTTTTTATAAACTTAATTTCTGAAGCC
>JAEXJU010000236.1 GCA_023448955.1 Bacteroidota bacterium | reverse complement strand
GTTTAGTTCTTTAACGGCTTTATTTAATCTTATTTTTGGCATAAATATCAATTTGCTTTTGGCTTTTAGCGTTTTAAGCTTTCAAGCTTTTATTTTTCTTTTTATTAAAATTTAGTTTCAGAATTTTTGAAAATTCAATATATAAATTATCCCTCGAGTTCTTCTCTCAGAATATTTTTAACTTCTTCAATAGTTTCTTCTTCAAGATCAACAATGTTCAATAATGCTTCAGTATCTTTATCAAGAACACTTCTTGCAGTATTTAGACCAACTTTCTTGAATTCGTCAATGATCCAGGATTCGATTTCGTCTGCAAATTCTACCAATTCAACATCATCATCCTCAGACGTTTCTCTGTAAACGTCAATCTCAAAACCAGATAACCAAGATGCCAGCTTAATATTCTGACCCTGCTTACCAATCACTTTAGAAATCTCATCAACCGGCGTATAAACTAATGCGTAATTCGTTTCCTGATTAACCTCAATTTTATTGATGGTAATATTTCCTAAAGCTCTTTTGACAAGAATTTCAGGATTTTTAGACCACTGAATGACATCTATATTTTCGTTTCTCAATTCTCTTACAACACCGTGAATTCTTGAACCCTTAACCCCAACACAAGCACCTACAGGATCAATCCTATCGTCATAAGCATCTACAGCGATTTTTGCTTTTTCACCCGGGATTCTCACTACCTTTTTCAGGATAATAGTTCCGTCCTGAATTTCCGGAATCTCCAGCTCCAATAGCTCTTCTAGGAATTTAGGCGCTGTTCTGGAAACAATAATCTGAGGTTTTGACCCTCGGAAATCTACACTTTCCACAATCGCTCTCACATTATCTCCCTTTTTGAAAAAATCTGAAGGGATTTGATTTTCCTTTGGCAGGATAAATTCATTGCCTTCATCATCAAGCAAAATTACGTGCTTATGACGGATGTGATGCACTTCTCCAACAATCAATTCACCAATTTTATCGCGGAACTGCTCATACAGAGTCGCATTGAAATGCTCCTGAATTTTAGTTGCCAGAATCTGCTTTAGTGTCAGAATGTTTCTTCTCCCCAATTTAGAAACCGGAATTTCCTGAGTATACTCTTCACCTACTTCAAAAGTTGGATCAATTTTTCTAACTTCAGAAATTTCGATTTCCAGATCATCATCTTCAGACATCTCATCTTCCACAATAGTTTTGTTTAGGAAGATCTGGAAGTCTCCTTTATCTGGGTTTACAATAACATCAAAATGATCATCAGAGTCATATCTTTTTCTCAAAAGTGTCTTGAGAGAGTCTTCGATAATCGCCATCAAATCGATTTTGCTAATATTTTTTATTTCTTTAAAATCACCAAAGGCTTCTATTAAAGCTAAATTATCCATATTGATTTATAAATGATAAGTAATGATTGAGAATTGATTCTTTTCAAATCAACATCTTTCATTATATTGTTAAAATTTTATTGCTACCAATGCTTTTTTGATTTCTGAGTAAGATATCTCCTTATCTTCTACCACATCTTCCTTTCCTTTGCCCACAAGCTTGGGACGTCTGTAAGCCAGTCTGATTGTAATCTTTTCCTCATCAACATGAACTAGCTCTCCTTCAATTTTTGAATCATCAGTTAAAACAACATCTAAAGTTCTGCCAATATTTTTCCTGAATTGTCTTGGAGATTCCAGCGGCTCACTTAATCCTGCGGACATTACCTGCAGTCCAAAATCGTGTACTTCACGGTCGAGATTAAACTCTACAGCCCTGCTTGCATCAAGACAATCCTGTAAAGAAACACCATTGTCTCCATCCAGGATTACAGTAATATCAGAAGAAGCAGAAATCTTCAGATCAATTAAAAAAAGATCTGGTCTTGTCAATAAAAATTCATTAATCAGACGAGTAACTTCTGTTTTAAAATCCATAATTATCTTCTCCAAAGTTATATCTACGAAAAAAGGCATTCTTGCGAAAGCCTTCCCATTTTTCCCGTAAATCTTTTGCAAAGATAATTATTTTTTATTTAATACACAAGAAGTCAATCATTTCAATTATATCAACTGCAAGTATTTTTTTCTTATTTTTGCCAAAATTTAAAAAACTATTCTTAGTGAATATTACAATTGTTGGAACCGGATATGTTGGGCTGTCAAATGCTGTTTTGCTAGCGCAACATCATAATGTAATCGCCCTGGACATTATTCCGGAAAAGGTTGAGATGCTTAATAATAAGCAATCTCCGATTGACGACACAGAAATTACAGAATTTCTAAAAACAAAAAATCTCAATCTAAGGGCAACGCTTGATAAAAATGAGGCTTATAAAAATGCGGATTTTATTATCGTAGCCACGCCTACAGATTATGACCCTTCTACAAATTACTTCAACACAAAAAGTGTTGAGAATGTCATAAAAGAGGTTAAAGCTAACAACCCAAAAGCAGTAGTTATTGTAAAATCTACTGTTCCGGTTGGTTTTACAGAAAATCTGAAAAAAGAATTAGGATTTGACAATATTATATTTTCTCCAGAATTTTTGAGAGAAGGAAGAGCACTTTATGACAACCTTTATCCATCAAGAATCATTATTGGTGAACAAAGCGAGCGTGCAACAGTTTTTGCAGATCTTTTGAAAGAAGGTGCTATAAAAAAAGACATCCCTACTCTTTTTACCAATGCAACAGAGGCAGAAGCTATCAAATTATTTTCGAATACATATCTAGCAATGCGTGTGGCTTACTTCAATGAGCTGGACAGCTATGCTCAAATCCATGGACTGGACAGCCGTCAGATCATAGAAGGCGTTGGTCTGGACCCAAGAATTGGCTCTCATTATAATAATCCGTCTTTTGGATATGGTGGCTATTGTCTTCCAAAAGACACAAAACAATTACTTGCCAATTATAATTCGGTTCCCAATAATCTTATACAGGCTATTGTGGATGCGAATCGCACAAGAAAAGATTTTATTGCGGATTCTATTTTAGAAAAAAGACCAAAGAAAGTTGGTGTTTATCGACTGATAATGAAATCCGGGTCAGACAATTTTCGGGCATCTGCAATACAAGGCATTATGAAAAGAATTAAAGCAAAGGGTGTGGAAGTAGTTGTTTATGAACCCGTGCTAAAAGAAGATTCTTTTTTCGGATCGAAGGTTTTAAGGGATTTGGAGGCATTTAAACAAGAATGTGACATCATCATATCCAACCGAAATACTTCAGAGCTAGAGGACGTCAAAGAAAAAGTATACACAAGAGATTTATTCGGAAACGACTAAATTAAAATTTTATAAACCATTTATGAAAAATATAATAATCACCGGAGGTGCCGGTTTCATTGGTTCTCACGTTGTTAGAGAATTTGTTAAAACAAATCCGGATTCTAAGATCATCAACCTTGATGCTTTAACTTACGCTGGAAATCTTGAAAACCTGAAAGATATCGAAAACGAGCCTAATTACGTTTTCGAAAAAGCAGACATCACAAAACCAGAAGAACTGAGAAAAGTCTTCGAAAAATACAATCCTGATGCAGTTGTACATCTGGCTGCAGAAAGTCATGTGGACAGAAGTATTACAGATCCGAACGCATTCATCAATACCAATGTCAACGGAACTGCCAATCTTCTCAATCTTTGCATCGAATTCTGGACACTGAATCCGGATCATACACACGGAAGATTCCCAAATGAAAAAAGAACCAATCTGTTCTACCACGTTTCAACAGATGAAGTTTATGGTAGCTTAGGTGAGACTGGATTTTTCTTAGAGACTACACCTTACGACCCGCAATCGCCTTATTCTGCATCGAAAGCAGCTTCTGACCATTTGGTAAGAGCTTATGGAAACACTTACGGAATGCCTTTTATCTTGTCTAATTGTTCTAACAATTATGGCCCAAATCACTTCCCTGAAAAGTTGATTCCACTTTGTATTTCTAATATTCTTAATGAAAAACCATTACCAATCTACGGTGATGGAAAATATACAAGAGACTGGTTATTCGTCATCGATCACGCCAAGGCAATCCATCAGATTTTTAACGAAGCCAAGACTGGCGAAACTTACAACATCGGAGGTTTCAATGAGTGGCAGAATATCGATTTGGTAAAAGAATTAATCAAACAATTGGACGCAAAACTAGGCAAACCTAAAGGATATTCAGAAAAGTTGATTACTTATGTGAAAGACAGACCAGGTCATGACAAACG
>JAEXJU010000194.1 GCA_023448955.1 Bacteroidota bacterium | reverse complement strand
GGTTTGCAATCGTCTATTCTAACAACAAGTTCGTGTGGTGCAAATCCGCCAAAAACTACATTATGAATCACACCAATTCTCGCACAGGCCAGCATCGAGAATAAGGTTTGAGGAATCATCGGCATATAAATAACTGCCGTATCACCTTTTTCTAATCCAAGAGATTTAAGCGCGCCAGCTAGTTTGGAAACCTCATTTTTCAGTTGATTAAAAGTGTAAGTTTGTTTTTGAGAGGTGACCGGTGAATCATATATGACCGCGATTTGTTCGCCAAATCCATCTTCAATATGTTTGTCGATGCATAGATAGCTCATATTGAGTTCCCCATCGGCAAACCATTGATTATAGTTGTTGTCATCCATCGAAGTGATTATTGATGGAAACTTGAACCAGCTGATTTCTTTCGCCTGATTTTCCCAGAATGCTTCCTTGTTTTGGATGCTATCTCTGAATAATTTATCGGAATTCATATTTTTTTATTTATTATTAATCCTAATTAATCATCTCTTCAATCTGCTGAATCAGCTTCTTGATAGAGTATGGTTTGGTTACATAAGCATCTGCACCCATTGCCATCCCTTTTTCAATGTCTTTAGGATTGGTTTTTGCGCTTAGGAAAATTACTTTGGTTCGGCTGAGGTTTTGTATTGTTTTAATTTCTTTCAATGTGCTGTAACCATCCAGGTTCGGCATCATAATATCGAGAAGAATCACGTCCGGCGTTATCGTTTTCAGCAGTTCCAGGACTTCGGTTCCATCTCTTGCAATAAATACTTCGTAACCCTGCTTCCTGAAGCTGTACTCCAGGGACATCAGGATTTTATGTTCATCGTCCGCGATTAATATTTTTTTCATTGTTGCTTCTTATTTGTTTTGGAGAACCCGAAAGCTCCTCTCTTTCTACTTTTTCATTTTGATTTGAAACTCAACCCCGATTTCCATATTTTTAGCTGAGATTTCTCCGGAATGCGCTTCAATTATTTTTTTGCATATCGATAGTCCGAGTCCGCTTCCCAAAGGTTTTCTGATATTCTGATTCTTTGATTGATAAAATTTGTCAAAGATCAGGTTAAGGTCTTCTTCCGGAATCTGTTTACCGGTATTGAAGATCGAAATCACAAGTTTATCATCTTTTTCCTGAAATTTAGCCTGTATTGTTCCCTGTTCATCAGTGAATTTAAGAGCATTGCCGAGAATGTTCTGGAAAACCTGTATCAGTCTTGGTTCATCATACCTGAAGACAGTTTCGTGCAGAAGATTAACCATACTCAGATGGATGTTCTTTTGTGCAAGAAGATGGCTGATGGGGCTTAATGCTTTTTCATAAGTAGAAATGATATCGTTGTTTTGAATATTCAGAATGATCTCGCCGTGTTCTAATTTGTCGAGGTAAAGAATATCATTGATGATTTCATTCAATCGGTCAGATTCCGTAATGATATTATTAAGAAATTCCCTTTTGATTTCCAGTGGAATATCATCATCGTCCGCCAAAATTTCTCCGGCAGACCGAATCGCTGTAATTGGTGTTCGGAGTTCGTGTGCTACAGAATCCAGAAAATCATCTTTCTGTTTGTCCTTGAAAATAAGATTTTCATTAGCAGAGCTCAATTCTTCGGACAGTTCTTTCAGTGCGCGGCTTTGTTCAGTGAGTTTTTTATTCAGGCTGATGTTTTCCTTGGATTCTTCAAGGATTTCCAAAACTTCTTTGAGAGAGATTTTATCTTCGTGCGCTACACCTTCAATGAGGATTTTAGCGGAAGCAGTCCCGATTCTGCCCGCCAGAAGATTCTCGGAAAACTTAATGAATCTAGCGTCGGCAGTTTCAGTTCTGGTATCGATGTTATATTTGAGATTGAAAATTCTCAGTGCCTGTTCGGTCTTATTTACTCCGAGAAATTTGATCAGGATATTTCGGATGTCGGAAACATAGGCTTTTCCGCGCCAGATAAATGCATTTTCGTGGTTCTGGATGTATTTATCAATATCAATATAGATTTCAGCAAAATTACGCTCGCGGTAATCACCTTTCTGGCTAACCGAGATAATAGCAAATAATGATAAATTGACTAAAATTGACCAGAAGAATATCTGCGAAATACTACTGAGGTAAGGAATATTAAAAAAGCTGAACCAATTGTACATATCTCGCAGAAATCCTTTGAATTCCTGATTGTAAGAAAAGTAATATTGCGGAATAATCAACCCGAAATAGCAGATGATCAATCCTGCAATCAATCCTATCACTGCGCCTTTGTAGCTGCCTCTTCGCCAGAAAATGGCTCCGAAAAAGGAAGGTCCAAGTTGAGAAATCACAACAAACGAAATCAACCCAACTGAATAAAGACTGTTTCTGAGTATGAAAAATTTGTAAAAAACAAATGCAGTGACAATCAGAATAAAAATGCTGACTTTTCTGATATTCGTTATATTTCTGGTATTCTGGATATCGTTGTCCGATTTTAGTTTGTCCAGCCAGCCATAAGGAATGATCAGATTGTTGGAAAGCATAACCGATAATGTGATGCTAGAAATGATAACCATTGAGATCGAAGAACTCAGTCCGCCAAGGAAAACCAGAACTGTAATCAGTTGATTGTTAAAATACTGAGGAATAAGAATAGAATAGAATTCTGGATTCACGTTTTGACCTTCGAAAATGATGCGTCCGCCCCAGGCAATCGGGAATACAAAAATATTGAAGATCAGGAGGTAAAGCGGGAAAAACCAAATCGCTGTTTTCAGATGTTTTTCCTGCCTGTTCTCAACAATAGTCGTGTGAAACTGTCTTGGCAGCAGAAATATGGCTGAGGCAGAAATCAGGCACAGAATGATCCAGTTGATGCTTCCTTCCAGTCCGGAAAAGGTGTTTTTTGATTTAAAATCAGAGAACCGACTCGCTTTTTCATAAATGTCTGAAAATCCGTCAAAAGCAAAAAATGTAACAAAGATGCCAAGTACGATTAAGAAGATTAATTTCAAGAAACTTTCCAGTGCTACAGCGGAAATAATTCCTAATCTCTTTTCGGATGCATCAACGTAACGCGTTCCGTAATAGGAAGAAAATAATGCCAAAAGCACGACAACATAAGTGGCATTATCTGTGAAAATATTTTTAGAAATTGGGGTGTTGGTCACCAAATGAAACGTTTCGGAAATCGCTTTAATCTGTAGTCCGATGTACGGAATGATCCCAAAAATGCAGACTAATGTGATAATGGCTCCAAAGGAACGGCTGTTTCCGTAACGCAATGAGATAAAATCTGCAATACTGCTGACTTTGTTGATTCTGACAATTCTAATGATTTTTCGGTTGATATATATCCACGCCGGGATTATAATAATTGGACCAATGTAAATCGGGAGATAGTCCAGGCCATTATTTACAGCAACACCAATGCTTCCGTAATAGGTCCAGGCTGTACAATAAACAGCAAGCGACAATGCATAGATATAAGGATTGTTTACCCATATTTTACTCTTCTTTTTTTCCGCTCTGTGAGCTACGATAAAAAGAAGGGCAAGATACAGAATCACAACGGCAAATAATGCAAGGCTATTCATCGTATTTTTTTAAAATGATTAATGAAGTAACAGAAGAGAAAAGCCAAACCGCAAAGATATAAACATAGATCAGTGGAAATCCCAACACTTCCTTTTCGCTATTGAACAAAAGTATAATCGGAGCGCTGAATAAAATTAACAATCCAAAGCTCAGGATAATCAGTTTCTGTTCGTGTCGTTTCTTCATAAATGATTTTTGATAAAAGATAATTGATGAATAATAGTTTGATTATTCACCAATTATCAATAGATTCATTCAGGGGGGTTCTTTACATTTTATCTTCGGAATAATCACCGCTCAGTGAGTAGTAACCGAAAACTGCCAGACCGCCGGCAACAATTGGCAAGAGAATAAATACAATAATGATCCCGAAAACAAGATCTTCCTGCTTGCCGGAGCTTAGCTTGGGAATTCCCATCACTGTCAGCCCGAAGTAGAGAACTACCAAAGCGAGTAAAATCCAAACTATACCTAATATTTTTTTTAGTCCGTCCATTTTTCTTTGTTTTAAAATTAATAAAAGTGAATTAATTTATAATGTGTTTTTTGGTTTTTATTGATGATATCAAAATTCATTTATCTTTTATCAATCATCAATTATTTCTAATCGTGGATATTCTGATTTTTGTTTTTGATGTAAACCAGGCCAATCACAAGACAGACGGCAGCTACACCAATCGGATACCATAAACCTTCCAGATACCAGCCTTCGTGTCCGGCATCTTTTCCTGTGGTCACCAGATAAGTGGCAACCGCTGGCAATAATCCGCCAAATACACCATTTCCAATGTGATATGGCAGTGACATAGAGGTGTATCGGATTCTCACAGGAAACATTTCCACCAAAAATGCTGCAATCGGACCATAAACCATCGTTACAAAAATCACCTGAATGAATACCAGAAATACTAAATACCATTTGGTATCATCGTTGATTTTCACTGATTTTGTGACTTTAGGTTCTTCAGCTTTTCCGTCTTTCATTACAGGTCCGGCTGCTGACCAATGAACAACGCTGTCTTTTTTCATCAGAGTTCCATCGGTGTAAGCAATTTCTTTATGGAAAGTAATCAGGCTGTCTGTAGCAATTTTGTCGTGAACTTTCACGGTTCTTTTTTCTGTAATTCCGCCACTGGCAACTTCTTTTTTAGCAACATCCACAGAATTGAACATCGCACTGTAAATAGGTCTGTAAGCTAAAATGGCAATCAGCATTCCCGTCATCATCACGGCTTTCCTTCCGACTTTATCAGACAGCCAGCCAAAGAATACGAAGAAGGGTGTTCCCAGGAATAATCCGATAGCCATCAGGGAATCTACTTGGGTGGTGTCTACGTTCATTACCTTTTGCATAAAACTCATTGCGTAGAATTGCCCTGTGTACCAGATCACACCTTGTCCCATCGCAGCTCCGAAAAGTGCGAGCAAAACAAATTTGAAATTAAATCTGTTCCCGAAGCTTTCTTTCAACGGATTGGTTGATGTTTTTCCTTCGCTTTTCGCTTTTGCGAAAAGTGGCGATTCTTTCATATTCTTTCTGATGAAATAAGAAACGATAACCATCAAAATTGAGATCCAGAACGGGACTCTCCATCCCCAGCTATCAAATTCCTCTGTAGAAAGTGATGTTTTTGTAATCAGAATGACGATTAATGAGATGAACAGACCTGCTGTTGCTGTCGTTTGGATCCAAGAAGTCCAATAGCCACGTCTGCCAGGCTGTGCATATTCTGCAACATAAGTTGCCGCGCCGCCATATTCGCCTCCGAGAGCAAGACCTTGCAAAAGTCTCAGGATCAAAACTAGAACCGGAGCCATAAAAC
>JAEXJU010000191.1 GCA_023448955.1 Bacteroidota bacterium | reverse complement strand
TCTAAAACTCTTTTTTCAGTTGGATGATGATCTTTATCAAGAGTTATTGTTCCTTTGGAATCCGTTCTATAAATTTTTTCGTGGTGAAGCGTGTAAAATTTACCATTGCTTTCAACCGGAGAACCGTGGATAAACTCGTGCCCATCTGCACCTTCAGTATTACTCATAAAGAAATGAAGTCCTTCATCGTAAATAATTACCGGCAAAGGAAAACCGATGTGATGACCATCTTTAACCATCAAGGCAACATCGTGAGCATCCAAAATGTGATGATCTACGAATTCCTTAACTTCCTTAGTTCTCTCTTCTTTTCCAGAAAGTTCCGGAGTTTCAGTTACAGCTTTACCGTGTTGATTTTCAACGTTTTCGTGCTGAGCAAAAGCAGTTGCAAACATCAATAAACTGTAAAATAAAATTGCCGTTTTCTTTAGCATCGGTAGATTTTTTTTTCGTTTTGCAAAAATAGACTATTTTTTCTCTTTTGAAGAATATTTTTACTGTTTTTTGTCATAATTAATTAAGCGAATTGCATAGTAGGTAAGCAACGCAGTCAGAACGAAATATGGAACTATAAAATGGAATTTATAATTAGGAATCTCCTCGAAATGAAGCTTATTTTTAATAAGATACATCATCCCAAATTTCACGAGAATGAGTCCTATTACAGCTAGCCCAAGGAATTGCGGAACGATTTTGTTGATGAGGACAATCAGCGTTATCATCATCATAAATATAATTGCGAGAAACAAATAAAACTTGATGATAACGACTTCGTCCAGGTGAAATACAAATTTCCAAATTGCGAAATGTATAATAAATGTGAGAAAAAATATCACACTGATAATTAGGTTACTTTTGTTTTGCATTATCCTGTTCTTCTTTATTTAAAATTTCGAGCCTCTTCAAAGTGGTGTATAATGAAAGACAAAGCCCACTGAGTCCAATCACTAAAACCAAAACATTGGAACCGGTTTCAAAATACAAATCCAACTGATGTCCGCCCCAAAAAGCAATTCCAATAATAAAGAGCATCTGAAAAACAACAGATGAATACTTTCCGTATTTTCTAAGGGAATCGGAGGCGTTATTTTTTTTGTCTTCCAATTTTTGATTTTTGCAAAAGTAAACAATCTAAACCACTTGGAGGATTTACAATTCTTGTGTTGGATTTTAACACAAAGTTCACAAAGATTTCTTTTCACATTCTTGAAAGTATTTTTTAAGGTCACAAAGGCGCAAAACTTAACCAAGCAATACTTCCAATAAGTTTGTCATTCCGTAGGAATCTCGACAGCTAAGTTTAGATTGACTCCGTCGAACCACTTCGTTAGGTTTTCTAAGGAATGACAATATTGTGTTTTATGCTAAATGATATTTTACGTTAAATCTGCAGCCCGACTTGTGCGGACTCTTCGACAAGCTCAGAGTGACAAGCGGGAGCCCTTCGACTTCGCTCAGGATAAACTACAGGCGGATTAAGCTGCCCAAATAAAATAAATGATAAATGATGATTGAATAGTGGCAACTGAGTCTGTAACTTTCGTTTAAATTTTCTTATTTTTGCAACCTTAAATATCTTATTAAAGTTATGTTTAACAGTTTACAAGACAAGCTAGATAAAGCGCTTCATAATATTTCGGGCCGTGGGAAAATCACGGAAATCAACGTTGCAGAAACGGTAAAGGAAATCCGAAGAGCATTGGTGGATGCCGATGTGAACTATAAAGTTGCCAAAGACCTCACAAAAAGAGTTCAGGATAAAGCAATCGGTGAAAACGTTTTGACATCGCTGACGCCGGGACAATTGATGACGAAAATTGTTCACGACGAATTGGTGGATCTGATGGGTGGTTCACAAGAGGGGATCAATCTTTCCGGAAAACCTACTGTGATTTTGATTGCCGGTCTTCAAGGTTCCGGTAAAACGACTTTCTCCGGAAAATTAGCCAACTATCTGAAACAAAAAAGAAGCAAAAAACCACTTTTGGTGGCTTGCGACGTTTACAGACCTGCGGCGATTGACCAGCTGAAAGTGCTGGGTGGACAAATCAATATTGAAGTTTACACCGAATTTGAGAATAAAAACCCTGTTGCGATTGCTGAGAATGCAATTAATTATGCAAAGTCAAACGGATTCGATACGATTATCGTGGATACCGCTGGTCGTTTAGCGATTGATGAGCAGATGATGAACGAAATCAAATCTGTTCATCAAACCATCAAACCGACAGAGACGCTTTTCGTGGTCGATTCTATGACGGGACAAGATGCTGTGAATACGGCTAAAGCCTTCAATGACACTTTGAATTTTGACGGTGTTGTTCTCACCAAATTGGATGGTGATACGCGTGGTGGAGCTGCATTGACAATTCGTTCTGTGGTTGAAAAGCCAATCAAATTTATCTCTACCGGAGAAAAAA
The DNA here is from genome assembly GCA_023448955.1 of Bacteroidota bacterium. Classification (GTDB taxonomy): domain Bacteria; phylum Bacteroidota; class Bacteroidia; order Flavobacteriales; family Weeksellaceae; genus Epilithonimonas. The sequence continues at coordinate 249 of JAEXJU010000191.1, read as the reverse complement.
TGGAAGCGCTAGACCTTTTCTATCCTGAAAGGATGGCTGACAGAATCCTAGGAATGGGAGATGTTGTTTCCCTGGTTGAAAGAGCTCAGGAACAGTTTGATGAAGAGGAAGCTAAAAAACTTCATAAGAAGATTGCTAAGAATGAATTTGGTTTCGATGATTTTCTGAAGCAAATCAACCAGATCAAGAAAATGGGTAATATGAAGGATCTGATGGGGATGATTCCTGGTGTTGGAAAAGCCATAAAAG
>JAEXJU010000189.1 GCA_023448955.1 Bacteroidota bacterium | reverse complement strand
CAATAATCATCATAGCCGTAACCATTTTGCTGACTAAGATTTGTTTTGATTAATGCTTCTAAAATATTAGGATGACAACCTTCCGAATAATCGTTTTTGAAAGAATATTTCTTCATTATTTCTGCTTTTTTAATCGTAATGAAACCTGCACTTGGCAATTTGGATTTCATTATCTTCATATTTATAAATCAATCGATGTTCGTCATCAATTCTTCTTGACCAAAAACCCGAATATTTATGTTTTAAAGGTTCAGGTTTTCCAATGCCATCAAAAGGATTTCTGGCGATATCTTTCAGCAATTCATTAATTTTTCTGAGTTTTTTCTTATCCGTATTTTGCCAATAGAGATAATCTTCCCAAGATTCATCCACAAAAACATATTTCATTATTCTTCAATTAAATCTTTAGAAAATGTGTTGCCTGTCTTCAGTTTATCAATCGCTGAATCTAATCTGATTTCATTTTTTCTAGAGGATAATTCGTGATTAGTAGCCATCAATGAATTGTATTCTTCCAAAGACATTACAACAATTCCTTTGTCTTTCCCACGATTAATAATTAATGTTTCAAAGTTTTTGGAAACTTTGTCGAGATAAGTTTTAATGTCTTTTCGGAAATCTGATATGTTGGCAATAAGCATAATTTTGTATTTTAACTTGTACAAATATAAGTACAATATGTCAAAATTTCATAATAAATTTTGTTAGTTAAAAATTGAATTCCGTCTAACTTTTACCTATCTTTGAACTATGAATTCCCTCACCGAAGAAAATTACCTGAAAGCGCTTTATCATCTTGTAAATGACAATGATGAAGTTTCTGTGAATGACCTGAGCAGACAACTCAACATCAAAATGCCGTCTGTGAATAGTATGATAAAAAAATTCGCAGATAAAAATTGGGTAAAATATGAATCTTATAAACCTATCAAACTAACTGAATCCGGAAAAAAAGAAGCGTCACTCATCGTAAGAAAACACCGTTTAACAGAAATGTTTCTGGTAGAAAAAATGGGTTTCGGCTGGGAAAATGTCCACGAAATTGCAGAACAGTTAGAACATATCCATTCTGAAGTTTTTTTTGATAAAATGGACGAGATTCTCAATTACCCGAAAGTGGACCCGCACGGTGAGCCCATTCCGGACAAAGATGGAAATGTGATCCAGCCGGATCTTAAAAAACTCAGTAAATGTAAAGAGAATGATAGGGTAGAACTGGCTTCTGTAACAACTTCTTCGGAAGAATTTCTCAGCTTTCTTAATAAAAGAAATCTAAGTCTAGGAACTGAAATCAAAGTTTTGCAGAGAGAAGATTTTGATCAGTCTATGAAAGTTTTCTACAATGGTCAGGAAGAGAATTTTAGTAAAACGGTTTGTGACAGGTTGTTAGTAAAATAAAAAAGAGACTTAAATTTTAAGTCTCTTTTTCTTTATGTTTAATTGAACATATCCTTCACTTTCTCGAAGAATGTCTTTTCCTTTCCTGTTGGTTCAGCGTTCATATCGCCGTTTTGTAATTGGCTCTGGAAGAATTCTCTTTGTTCCTTAGTTAGTTTCTGTGGAGTCCATACGTTGATGTGAACAAACATATCACCTTTTCCGCCATAACCTTCAATATTTGGAAGACCTTTGCCAGCCAATCTCAGGATTTTACCGGATTGCGTTCCTTCATCAATCTTGATTTTAACCTTTCCGCCTACCACATTAATTTCCTTCGTAGTTCCTAAAGCTGCTTCTGCAAAAGATATGTAAAGTTCCTGATGTAGATTGTCGCCTTCACGCTTAATAGTTTTATCCACTTCTTCCTCAACTACAACCAAAAGATCGCCAGGTGTTCCTCCCAAAGGTGCATCATTACCTTTTCCTCTGACATTGAGTTGAATACCGTCTCTTGCACCTGCCGGAATATTGATTGTGATTTCTTCCTCTTCTTTTATAAGACCTTGTGCATTGGCTCCGGAAGGGATTTTATCTGCCACTTTTCCAACGCCGTGACAGGTTCCGCAGGTAGTTTGAGTCTGCATCTGTCCGAACATTGTATTCATTACTTTTACCTGAACGCCGCTTCCGCCACATGTAGGACACGTTTTAGAAGTAACACCAGCCGCCAGTTTCATCTTTTTGACTTTAACGGTTTTCTGAGTTCCGTTGATCATTTCTTCCAGATTCAGTTTGATACGGATTCTCAGATTAGAACCTCGTGCCTGCTGTTGTCTCTGGCCACCGCCAAATCCACCACCACCAAAGTGGCCACCGAAAATATCACCAAACTGACTGAAGATGTCTTCCATATTCATTCCGCCGCCAAAGCCGCCAAATCCACCACCTCCGGCTGCGCCACTCATTCCTGCGTGTCCGAACTGGTCATATCTGGCTTTTTTGTTATCGTCGCTCAGCACTTCATAGGCTTCTGCAGCTTCTTTGAATTTTTCTTCTGCTTCCTTATCGCCGGGATTTTTGTCCGGGTGATATTTGATAGCCATTTTTCTGTAGGCTTTCTTTATTTCATCTGCGCTGGCCGATTTGGATATTTCTAAAACTTCGTAGTAATCGCGTTTTGACATAATTCGTAATTAATGATTGATAGTTGATGAATGATAATGGATATTAAAATGAAAAAATCATTTATTAATTATTTCTTATCATTAATAATGTTTAGTTTCCGGTTACGACTTTAGCAAAACGAATCACTTTGTCATGCAGCTGATAACCGGTTTCTATCACATCTACAATCTTACCTTTCAATTCAGGAGTTGGTGAAGGAATCTGCGTAATCGCCTCGTGAAAATCTACATTAAAATCGTCCCCAGCATTCACATCAATTGGTTTAAGACCTTTCTCTACCAATTTGTTTCTGAGTTTCTGATAAATCAACTCTACGCCTTTCAGGTCGGATTCGTTTCCGTTTTTAGCAATTTCTTTCAAAGCTCTTTCGAAATCATCTAAAACACCTAACATAGATGTCATCAGATCTTTTGAAGCATAAAGGTAAAATTCATTTTTTTCTTTCAGAGTTCTCTTTTTGTAATTTTCAAACTCTGCATATAAACGGATATATCTGTCTTTTTCTTCTGCCAAAAGTTCTTCTGCGGTTGGCTGTTGTGACACATTTTCCTGATTTTCCTGCTCAGTCGTTTCAGTATTTTGTGTGTTCGTGTCCAGATTTTCTTCGTGTATATCTTTGTTTTCGTCCATTATTGATTAATTTATAGCTTCTGTTTCTCAATTTTTCTGCCAATGCATTTGTTTTGACAATTAGGCAGAAGTTTTTTATGGTTAAGCTCGCATTTTTGACAGTCCGTTCAAAAAAGCGTATTTTTATCAAAAATTTTGGAATGAGACTGACGAAAGGGAATGAAAAAAAACTATCTGCCTTAGAAAAAATAGCCAACGAAATCATCTGGTGGGTTGGTTCTATTCAGTCATTGGTGTTTCATACTATTTTTTTTATTGTTTGTTTTGCATTGCCTATTTTCAATATTGTTGAATTTGAGCATATGTTGCTGGTTCTTACAACTGTAGTTTCACTCGAGGCGATATATCTTGCGATTTTTATTCAGATGTCAGTGAATAAAAGTTCTGAACATATCGAGGATCTGAAGGAAGATGTTAATGAAATTCAGGAAGATATCGATGAGATCCAGGAAGATATTGACGAGATCCAGGAAGATATAGAAGAAATCCAGGAAGATGTGGAAGAAATTCAGGAAGACGTGGAGGAAATAAGTGAAGATGAGGATGATGAAGACCACAGCGAGCGTGCCAGAACAGTGATGCTGAAAAGCAAAGTGACGAGCAATAAAAACGATATTAAAAACCTGAAAGATAAAATTGCCGAGTTAGAAAATTTAATAGAAAGCCTTAAAAAAGAAGGCGAGCAATAATTCTACAGTTCCAGTTTCAGAATTTTTTCCATCTGCTTTTGATTCACAGTTTCAGGAATCATTCTGAAAATAGAATTTCTAATTTTTGTAAAATTCTCCCATTGCGCCACTTTCCCGAGCGTCCAACTTGTATTCACAATATGATGAACTTTTTCTTTCCTGATTTTTTCAAATCGAGCAAAAACTTTATTCCAGTCTTTTTCAGTTTCTAATAATTTTCCAATTACATAGGCATCTTCAACCGCCTGGCAACCGCCTTGTCCCATATTTGGAGTCGTGGCGTGGGCAGCGTCACCAATCAGGCAAAGATTTTCTAATGACCAATTGTCCATCGGTTTGATGTCGATAATGTCATTTAGAATAATATTTTCTTTAGCAGTTTCAGAAATCATTTCCAGAATGTCAGGATGAAAATCCCTGAACTCTTCCAACAAATCTATGTTTTTAGAATAAAATTTTTCATTGACCAAAGCATACCAATACAGCGTATTTTCTTTGATTTTCACAAAACCGAAACGCTTTCCCTTTCCCCACATTTCGTAAGCATTGTGGCTGTATTTTTCAGGGATTTCTGTATTTAGTATTCCACGCCAGCATTTTTGTTTGGCATTTCGGATTTCTCCAGATTTCAGAATTTCATTCCTAACCAAAGATTTTACGCCATCAGCTCCGAAAACGATGTCACTTTCAATTGCTGTCTTGTCTTCAAAAGTTAAATG
>JAEXJU010000172.1 GCA_023448955.1 Bacteroidota bacterium | reverse complement strand
GGTCAGTAGTTCCCAAGCCCAAGAAATCGCTTCTTTTTTGAAATAATCGCCAAAAGACCAGTTCCCTAGCATTTCAAACATCGTGTGGTGATAAGTATCCCTGCCCACATCATCCAGATCATTATGTTTCCCGGAAACTCTAAGACATTTCTGTGTATCGGCAATTCTTGAAGCTTTCGGGTCTTTGTAACCTAAAAAATAATCTTTAAACTGCGTCATTCCCGAGTTGGAAAACATCAAGGTAGGATCATCTTTCAGCACAATTGGCGCCGAAGGAACGATGAGATGTTCTTTGCTTTTGAAAAAATCTAAAAACTGTTGTCTAATTTCCTGTGAAGTCATATTTGTTGCTTTTGGCTAATAGCGATAGGCTTTTAGCTTTTTTTAATTGGCAAATTTAATGTTTTTGAAAAGATTCTTTGATACTTAACATTGAAATATTTAAGAAACTATCAACTCATCGTTTCTTCAATTATAAATCCATATCAAAACCGGCTTATGAGATTTTTTTATCAATGGGTCAATCTCCTTAAACGCATTATTCGAAACTGTAGGACAACCCCAACCTTCGGGCGAACCATCTGGATATACCTCATCATCACTCATCTTTTCCCAGGAATGAAAAACGATAACTCGCTTTAGTGCATTGTCATTGGTTTTTTCCAAACCGTGCATCAGATATTTTACATTGACACCCCAATTGCTGTAGCTTCTTTCTCCCAATTTATATTTTCCCAAAGAAGAAAGATGGCTATTATCCTCATTGCTGAAAATCGGATTTTCTTTGGAATCATCTGAGCTCCAAGCATTATTTCCGCAACCGTGACCTACCAAGTATTTTTGCGAAATTTCATTCTTGGTAAAATCATAGATAAAGAAACGCTTCAGTCCCGAGTGTAAGCTCATATCAATCAAAATACAAAAATTAGTATTGAAGTTTTTGGATTTACAAAATTTCAGCGCTTCCTTTGCCTTGATGTTAGTTTTATCAATATCAATAATGGGTTTAGATTCAGAAAATGAAGGAGTTGATCTGATAATATTTTGGTTAAGATTTTCTTTTTCACAACTAAAAAAAATATCACAAATAATAAGTAAAAAAAAAATTCTCATATTTATTTATAATGCTGAAAAATCCCAAAATCCGTGGGTGTCCAAAGTGCGGCTTTCTGTCCTGCGGCTTTCAAACCATTGTTTGCCCAAGTGTTGCAGGTGTAAGTAAAATTATAACTGCCTTTCGCATCATAAAAAGCATCATCATTTCCGTAGACAGCATCTGTTTTTATCAGGACATAATTTCCAGAAGCATCTTTATCAAATTTTGAATCGATGAAACGAATAAGTTGCTGATATTGTTTTTCAGTGAGCATCATCTTTTTACAATCATCTCCAACTTTCATTTTTTTGTAATAAGTGCAATGCATTGCTGAATCGCTTAGCCAGAAAGCCGCTTTGAATGCGGTAGAAAACTTTAGGTCTGCCCAGGTTGGCGTATCCAGATAAAAACCTTTGTCGCCCCAGCCGAAAGAAATATAGTTGTAATCCGTCTTTTGTCCTTTTGTATTTTCAAATGGCAGTTTTGTGCTCCAATCGATGTATTTTGTCTTGACAGGCACTACGAGATCTGTATGAACACCATTGGTAAGAATATAGAGTTCAATGGTTTTGGGTTCATCGGTTTTATCCTCTTTCACAGGAATATAAGGAATCAGAATACTTAAAATCACATACAAAAAAACAACCGCCAGAATTAGGCCCACCAATTTTAAAAGTCTAATAATTATGCTCTTCATCAAACTATGTTTTTATTGTTGAAAATTTTAAAGATAAGAAAATATTTGTGATCATTGTTTGGCATTAATTTTATTTAATATTCTTGTATTATTGACAATAATTTATCAAATTTATTAAACAAAAACTACCACAATATGCCGAAAAAACGCAGCAATAATAAACGCCTGAAAATAAGAGTAAAAGTTGCCCCAAAAAGAATTCAGAAAAAAAGATAGTCGGTAATAGGACTTTACTCTGATAAAAAGTCGAGGTTTCGTTTCAGTCCCGCGAATTTGGTTCTTTTAACTGCAGATTTTTTGAAAACTTCGGAGAAAATCTCCTGGGTTATATCTTTCCAGTCTTGTTTTGTAAATTCTTTAAGCTGAGAATTTGGCTTAAATTTTTCTTCCAATGTTGGAGCTGAAAATCGATTCCAAGGACAAACATCCTGGCAGACATCGCAGCCGAACATCCAATCATCCATTTTATCTTTAAAGTAATGAGGAATCTGGTCTTTCAGTTCGATAGTTGCGTATGAAATACATTTGGTTCCATCTATAATCTTATCAGAAATAATCGCTTGTGTTGGGCAGGCTTCTATACACTTTCTGCAATTCCCGCAATGATCCGTTACCGGAAAATCCTCCATTAGCTCCAAGTCACAGATAATCTCTGCAAGAAAATAGAATGACCCATTCTTTTTTGTAATCAGATTAGCATTCTTACCAACCCACCCAATACCAGACTTTCTGGCCCAAGCTTTTTCCAGTACAGGCGCCGAATCTACAAACACTCTGAATGAAAACTCCCCTATTTCTTCCTGCAATTCTGCAACAAGATTTTTGAGTTTATCTCTTATAACATCGTGATAATCTTCTCCGTAAGCATATTTGGATAGTTTGAAATTATCAGCATTAATCTGTTCTTTTGGAAAATAATTATAGCTTAATGAAATCACAGACTTAGAACCATCTACCAGCAATCTGGGATCAAGCCGCTTATCAAAATGATTTTCCATGTATTTCATCTCACCATGGTAATTATTTTTCAGCCAGCTCTCAAGATGGTTTGCTTCCTCTTCCAGAAAATTTGCTTTGGAAATCCCACAAGACTGAAAACCAAAAGCAGAGGCTTTTGTTTTTATAATTTGCGTATGTCTTTCTTTCGGATTCATTATTATTCCGCAAAATTAAGACATTTAATTTTTAACAATTTTTAATTTTTAGATATGATCTTAAACAAAAATTATTAGTTAGCTTTGTTCTATAACTTAAAATTTGAAAATAATGGCAATAGAAGATGTATTAAGAGCCGGCAATTATCACCTTATAGACGTACGTGAGCCGCTAGAACTGGAAATGGATGGACATATAGAAGAAGCACAAAATATACCTTTGGGAGAAATAGAAGATAGAAAACAGGAAATCCTAAACCTGAGCGGAACAAAAATTTTCTTTTGCAGATCCGGAAACCGCTCCGGAAAAGCAGTAGACTATTTCAAATCCGAAGGAATGACCGATGTTTATAATGGTGGCGGGTATAATGATCTGAGCCAGACATTAGAAAATCTTTAAATATTTACTAAAAAAATAATAAAGCGGGAAATTTCCCGCTTTTCTTAGTTTTTACCCCTTGATAACAACCACATTACTAAGCCGATAACACCTACAACAAGGATAATTCCCCACCACATTCCGGCTTTGAAAATTGTTTCTATGGCTTCACAGCTTGTCAGTAATCCCAAAATTAAAAATAATGGAATAATAGTAAAATATTTTTTCATAAGTTAAAATTTATAGTTTAATTCAGTGAAGAATCAATATTATGGTCTCACAATAATGATTATTCTTAAAGTTCCAAAATTTAAGCCAAAATAAACATTTGTTAATTTTTCACCCTGAAATACTAACATAAATTATAAAAAAACCGCTGAAAACAGCGGTTTTTTTATGATGCTTTAATAGCTTTAGGAGGTTGTTTTTTACTCATACGTTCTTCAAACTTCTTAACAACATAACCAATTACAATTGGCGCTACCCAGGTCAAAGCCATTCTTAATAATCTTGATTTCATAATTTTAAATTTTAAACTGAATTACAAGAAGTGAGCCAATTATCAATTCTGATTAATAGTATAATTTCGAACAGCTTCTTTTAAACTATTATAAATTCTCTTTTTTAGCTTTTCAGGTTTTAGAACCGTGATAAATTCTCCCAATCCCAGAATCATTCTCTCTAATTCAAAATTAAGCTGAACACAGATTTTAAATATTGTTTCGGTTTCATTCTCTTTAATAATTACTTGAGAATGATGAAAAGGCTTGGTCTTGATATATGGTGCGTGTTTTTTAGTGATAGAGAAAACAACATTTTGTGGTCTTTGGGTTTCCGAAACCGTTGCACCAATCACTTCTCCAAAATAACGGTCTGCATTGAAATCTTTATCAATGTATACCGAATTTTCATCAATATGAATTTCTTCTATCCTGTCTAATGCAAGATTCATTATACTCGATTTATGAAAACAAATCAGAAACCAACGGTTATTATATTCTTTCAAGAGTTGTGGATGAACTGTTAGAGTATTCATTTCTCTGGCCTTGAAACTTTTGTAGCAAATCTTCAAAACTTTTTTATTCAAAATACTTTCATACAGAATGTCAATATATTCCAATCCCTTTAGCTGTTCATTTTTATCAAGATGAATAATGGACTTCTGATTGGTCGATTGAATCGAATCTTCCAATTTCTGAATGACACCATTCATTTCTTTGAACATCGAAAAATCTTTGAATTGTTTAAGAATCTGAACAGCATTATTCATCGCTTTCAGATCACTTTCATTGACGGAAATATTATGAATGCTGTAATCTGCGTCACTATATCGGTAATAGCGTTTTTCATAAACCACGATTGGCGCTTCATAACCAAACTTTTCGCTGCGCATATTCTGCAAATCCAGCTGAATGGTTCGTTTGCTGACAAAAGATTCTTTGCCTTCAAACTCAAACAAAGCGTTGGAACATTCTTCCATCAAATCTTCTAATGTATATTTTTTGTACTTGTTTTTCAGACATTTGTCCAAAGTTTTGTAGCGGATTAAGGCGTTTTTATTGGATGACATTAGTGTTTGGTTTTGTTATAGTTTTATTTAATTTGAATATTTTCAAGGCACAAAGACTAAGAAAAAAACCAATTTTATAATACATAATCTTTGGGCCTTAAAACTCAACAATTATTCTTTTCTTTTGTGTCTTTGTGTTAAAATTATTTTAGCTTCAAAGCTTCTCCTTCAAAAGAAATCCCATCCCAGCCAAACGCCATAAAGTTCCTGATATTCTGATGGTCTGTTCCTTTTGGATTTCCTAAAACATCTGTTCTGTAGAAATCGCCGAACAAAGCCAAAGTCTCTTCTTTAGAGAATTGATTCAATTTTGCAAAACTGAAAATTTTGCAAGAACCATTATTTTGATTCGCGTCATTGACAGTATTTCCATTGGTAAATTTTGTAGGCGCGAAATCAAAATTCTCATCAATAAAAGCGATGACATCTTTAAAATCAATGGTTTCTGGAGAGTTTTTCAGTTGTTCTAAAATCATTTAATTAAATTTTATCAAAAATATTTAAAATATTTTTTCTACGCAAAAACATTGCGCACTAAGGTTTTTACTTTGCATTATCAAAACAAACAAAATGTAATGCTCGTCATTCCATTTTACAATTGAAAAAATAAACAAACAACAATGAAAACAATTACAGGAAACGACTTAATCGCTTTAGGATACGCACCAAAAAAATGGTTTGCCGAAGCTTTGGTATATATCAATGAAAATCAATTGAATGACACTCAAATGAAAGACTATCTGGAACAATTCAAATCTCCAGAACCGATTTCATTATTAGAAAATCCAGCAGAATTTATCATAAACATAAAAGCAGAAGACGAGAGTGAAAATGACAATGTGGAAAAAGTCATCAACACAATGAACGTTTTGATGAAAACGCCTACTCTGGTGGGTGGTGCAATTATGCCCGATGCCTGTCCAACTGGACCGGAAGGTCATATTCCAGTTGGCGGAGTTGTGGTAGCGAAAAATGCGATTCATCCGGGATTTCATAGTGCAGATATCTGCTGTTCCGTGATGCTGACCGATTTTGGAAAAGTGAATCCGAAAGATGTTTTGGATGCAGCGCATTCCATCACACATTTCGGTTATGGTGGAAGATCAAGAGGTGAGCAGATACCGATGTCTCAGGAATTGATGGATGCTTTTAGAGAAAACCTTTTCCTGAATGATGAAAACTTAATCAGCATCGCCCGTTCGCATATGGGAACTCAGGGAGATGGAAACCACTTTTTGTTTGTCGGAATTTCTAAAAATACAGGTAATACAATGTTGGTAACGCATCACGGTTCCAGAGCACCTGGTGCAAAGTTATACGAAAAAGGAATGAAAGTCGCTAACCGTTTCCGAATGGAACTTTCGCCGGAAACTTTGAAAGAAAATGCGTGGATTCCTTTTGAAACTGAAGAAGGAAAAGCATACTGGGAAGCCTTGCAACTCATCAGAAAATGGACGAAAGAAAACCACGAATCCATTCATAATGCGACGTTGGAAAAATTAAATACAGAAAAACTAAACAGATATTGGAACGAACATAATTTTGTATTCAGAGATGGAGATTTATTCTACCACGCCAAGGGCGCAACACCGCTGGACGACAAATTTTTACCGGATATCACAGGTCCGAGGTTGATTCCTCTGAATATGGCGGAACCTGTGTTGATTGTCTCTGGGACAACCAATGGTAGAAATTTAGGTTTTGCGCCTCACGGAGCCGGGAGAAATTTCAGCAGAAGTTTTCATAAAAAGTCTCTGGCTCACAAAACTACAGAAGAGATTTTCGCTGAAGAAACCCAAGGTCTGGATATTCGTTTTTTCACCAACGAAATTGATATCTCCGAATTGCCAAGTGCCTACAAAAGTGCGAAAAACGTTAGAGCTCAAATCGAAGAATACGGACTTTGCGAAGTTCTGGATGAAGTGATGCCTTACGGTTGTATTATGGCCGGCGATGTTGGGAAGAATGCGCCTTGGAAAAATAAAAAGAAGAAGTATTTTGTGAAGAGATAAAAACAATTTTAATATTTTTAAGTATGGAAATCTGGGATTATATTAACATATTAAGAAAATCAGAAAAATCATCATTCTTAAATGAAGCTAATGCTATTGATGAGAAAATAAATGCTATAGAGTTTATCAAATCAAATGGTAATCATAGTTTAATAAGTGAATTGATTCCTAGCATAAAAAGCAATAGTCCTGCAATAAGAAACAAAACATTAGAAGTAATTAAACTTTTCTATAAAAAAATAAGTTCAGGAAAACATCTTTATCAATCTTTAAAATATTGTCAAATAAGCAAGCAAGATTTAGACTTTTTCAAGTATAATCTTCCGGAAGAAGATTATTTGGTTTTAGTTTCAATTGCTACTTACAATTTTGATGGATATGTTAGAGAGAAAGCTATTGATGAAATAAGCAATTTTAGTCATAATGAGAAAATCCTAAAACCTTTATTAGATAGACTTTCTGATTGGGTTAAAATTAATAGAGATAAAGCTACAAAAATAGTAACCGATTTAAAACGACTAAGCAATCTACAATATTTTATAGGACAAATTCACACCATTGAAAAGCTCAAACAAGTCAATCGGACGGATTTAACTGATATTTATAATGAATTAGTAAAATTCATTATTGAGGAACATAAAAGTCAAGTTTTATCAAATTTTGACAGCTATCCAGACAAGAAAAGAATTTTGTTGGCAAGGCTTATCATAGAATCCTACAGTCTAGAAATGAATGATTTAAAAATATTTATCAGTGATAAAAATTTCCTTGTTCGCAGTTTAGCTCTAAAAAGATTTGATTTATTAGGAAATGACGAGATCAACAGTTTACTAAAAGATAAATCTTCGAAAATTAGACTTCAAACATTATATGCTTTAGAAAAAAATGAGAATATTTCAAATATAGTTTATGAGTTTCTAGCAGATACATCTGCATCAATAAGAAATTTTGCTCGATTTATTTTAAAGAATGAAAATATAGACTTTAAAGAAATGTATTCTAAAAATTTACTTCAAAACCAACAAATTGAAGGCTCATTGTATGGATTAAAAGAAATGGATGGTAAAGAATACATTAATGAAATAATTCCTTTTTTAAATTCTAACGTTATAAAAATTGTAAAAGCTGCATTTAGTACAACTAAAGAATTTGAACCAAAGATTGCTTACAATTTTGCATTGAATAATATAAATTCAGATTCAATCGGGGTTAGAAAAATCTCTGTCGAGTATCTTTATAAAAATCCAACAAGTGAAGTTATTGAGAAAGCCAGAACTTTGTTTCATTCTAATAATTTACATTTAAGAAAAGCTATGCTAAAACTTTTTAGTAAAATCGGAAAATATAAATGTCTCGATGAAATTTTAAATGGAACTATTGACGAAAACAAAGATATAAGAATTCTAAGTAATGCTTATTTAAAAGAATGGATAGCAAAGTCTAATAAATACTTTATCTCACCAACTCAAAATGAAATAAAATTGATAAAACAGTCTATTGAAAAAATCAAAAACCAGCTAAAAGATGATGATTACATAACAATTAAAACACTAAAAGAAATAGAATTTCACATTCGATAATCCTGCTAAAAGCAGGATTTTTTTATTTATTTACTTTTATTTGTAACAAATCAAAAACTTTCACAACAAATTAATTGATATATCAATAATTGATAGGTCATTTTAAATTATACATTATGGAAAAGTTAGATTCGATTATATTTTACAACATCGATAAAGCCATCAGAGCTTACAGAAATTACGCACAGAGACAACTGAAAGAAAATGGTTTCAACATAACCATTGACCAGTGGCTCATCATCAAAGCCATTCTCGAAAATCCCGAAATCACACAAAATGAAATCGGAAATCTGGTGTTCAAAGACAACGCTTCAGTTACAAGAATCATAGATCTATTGGTGAAATCAGAATTCATCATACGGGAAATCCACCCCAATGACCGGAGAAAAACCAATCTGAAAGTCACCAAATCCGGAAAAGATATCATCGAAAAAGTACAAAACCTCGTCGAGAGTAATCGGAAAGTAGCTTTAGAAAATGTTTCCAAACAAGAGCTGGAAACCATGAACACTACCCTTCTCAAAATAGCAGAAAACTGCATCAATGTAAAGAAATAGCCAAAGCATATCATCTGCAAAATCAATTAAATCTGCGAGAAACAAACCATCAACCTTAATTAAAAAATAATCACAATGACCAGAATATTCTTAGTAATCCTTCTATGGATGGTCACCTTCTTCACGAGCATATTTGCACAGTCAGTCCAGAATTATTCCCTATCCGGAACGATTGATTACCGCAATGTCAATCAATTAGAAATTAATCTTTTCAATTCTGAGAACAAACTCATAAAAACCGAAGTTGCAGACCAAAACGGAAAATTCTCGTTCAATGATTTGGCTTCAGGAAACTACAATCTGAAGATCAGTAAAAACGGAACCGAAGCTTATCAGTCTCCGGTTACCGTGAATGAAAATGTTATACTTCCTTCGATTTCACTCAATGAAAAAGCCATAGAAGGCGTCACCATCACCAAAACAAAACCTTACATCGAGCGGCAGGACGGCAAAATGATTCTGAATGTAGAAAACAGCATCGCTGCTACAGGCAACTCCGCCTTCGAGGTTTTAGAAAAAGCACCGGGTGTGAAAGTGGACAGCAATGACAATATCAGCATGCGCGGCAAAAACAATCTTCTCGTGCAGATCGACGGCAAAAACACACCGATGACAGGAACAGACCTTGCCAATTATCTCCGCGGCATTCCGTCTTCAACAGTAGAGAAAATCGAATTCATCACCAATCCTTCATCGAAATACGATGCAGCAGGAACGTCGATTATCAATGTAAAACTCAAAAAAGACCAGAGAAAAGGCACCAACGGAAGTCTCTCGACATCTTTTGGAACCGGGAAATACATCAAAAACAACAACAGTTTTAGCATCAATCATCGCAACAAAAAGGTGAATTTATTTGCCAACTACAGCTTTGCTTACAGGGAATTTTACAATAAGCTGCTGCTAGACAGAAGTTTTTACGACAATGGAAATTTCCGCCAGGCTTACGTTCAGGACAATTTTCTCAAGATGAATTTCCGGAATCACATCGCCAAGGTCGGGATGGATTATTA
>JAEXJU010000134.1 GCA_023448955.1 Bacteroidota bacterium | reverse complement strand
ATTTTATGTTCTGCAATATCTACAATTTTCTGGTATAATTCTATATCAATTCTATCATCACAAAAAACAATATTATTAATATGAAATCTATCTATATCTTTGAAAAACTGAGATATAAATTTGCTTTTTTTACTCTCCCTATATTTTTCATCTATAAAATATGACTCTCTAATACCTAAATCTCTACGCAGTTCTCTATTTGAGAGTAGCAATTTTGAATAATGACTTTCGCCAATTAAGACTGTATTATAATTATAAAGTTTCCTCCCAATTTTAAATCTGTTTTTCTTTCTGTATAAGAAAAGCATAAACCTTGTCAGAGAAAACGAAACCCCAACAAGAAAAAAATATGTGCTAAATTCTTCATAATTAATATTTTCCGAGAATACTAAAAAAAGATAAATCAGAAAAAAGAGAATGAATATGAAGAAAGATTTTGTTAATGCATTAAATTGTAATGAAGAATCTCTCAAAGCTTCTTTTCCATAAAGTTTGGTAAATTGTGTGATAAAAAACCAAGAAAAATTAACAATTATGAACTGTACGCTATAATCAATATTGAATAGTCTGCTCTTTTGTATAGAAAAGAAGTTGATGTTATTTAAATATAGAAAAATATTTATAACAAAGTAATCTACAATGAGAAAAATCTGTGATAAATGTCTAAATAGATAGGTTATCATATCTAGTTATTTCGTTTTATTCAGAATACAACCATGAAACTGAATTTTTGATTAGAAGTTTTTTTTGTATACTAAAAATTACCTAATGAAAATGCAGGCATAATCATATCTTTTTCTGAAAGTATCACATCATCATTTGGAAGCTGCCAATCTATATTGAGCTCACTGTCATTCCACAAAACACCACCTTCCGATTCTTTGTTATAAAAATTATCACATTTATAAGAAAAAATAGCTGTTTTACTAAGAACAGAGAAACCATGTCCGAAACCACGCGGAACATACAATTGCAGTTTATTCTCTGCCGTAAGTTCTATACTATACCATTTTCCAAAAGTTGGAGAATCTGGTCTTAGATCCACTGCCACATCTAAAACTTTACCTTCAAGACATGAAACTAGTTTTGCCTGAGCGTGTTCGCCTTTTTGCAAATGGAGACCTCTTAGTACACCATAAGAAGATTTTGATATATTATCCTGTACAAAATGTCCATTAAGTGTGGTAAACTCTTCGAATCTTTTTTCATTGAATTTTTCATAAAAATACCCTCTTTCATCTTCAAATACTGTTGGCTCTATCACATAACAATCCTTAAGGGGTGTTTCTAGTATCTTCATAATTATTTATTTATCTTTTGAAGTTCCTGCTCAAATACAGCTCTTTTCAAAGCAGAGCTAGAAAACCTGTGATCACGTTTATTGTAATAAATCTGGATTCCTTTTTCTTCGCAATAGTCTTTTCCTGTAAATTGTTTATCTCTGTAATCATCACCTATAATTCTTACATCTATTACAAATGATTTAAGAATATCCAAAAGATCGTCTTCTGTATTGTAAGGAATTATTTCGTCTACTGACCGGCAGGCTTTCAGCTGTATATAACGTTCCACCACAGATTGCGTAGGTTTATTTTTATTCGGCCTGTCTATTGTAGGATCCATTTGTAACCCTACTATAAGATAATCACAAACTGTTTTTGCTTCTTCCAGCATTTTTATATGACCTGCATGCAAGAGATCGAAAGCTGAAAAAGTTATTCCTATTTTTTCTGTTTTCATAATATTAGTTAAAAAACAAAAATATGATTATTTATAAAAGAAAAAAAATTATTATCTCATCAATTAAGATTTTGTAAATAAAGATCTAAAAGATCTGAAAAATTTTTTTCTTTGTTGTACTCTCTAAAAGCCTTATCAAAAGAATTATTCCCCATTTTTTCAATTAGAACTTTATCATTAAACTGATTAATATTTATAATTGCTTCATCTATAGAGTCAAATACATAACCGTTGTATCCCTCATCTACACAATCCCTGTTACCAACAACATTACTTACAATTAAGGGTTTTCTCATTGCCATAGCTTCAATTATTGCAATAGGCAAACCTTCCCACAAAGACACTTGCATGTAAACATCAATCTCATTTAGTTTATGTAGGAGCTCTTCTCTTGTCCTGATCCAGCCTGTTACTGAGATGTTGTCTGACGTTATCTGATGTTGTAATTCTCCGTTTCCAATCCAAATAAAGTCCACATCTGGAAGTTTCTCCGCTATTTGATTAAATAATTTTGGATTTTTCTGCGGGGTTAGCCTTCCTATAGTTCCTATAACAAGTCTTTTGTTATTTCTGGACTCTAATAACTTTTCAGGCAAACTAAAATCTACGCCATTTCTTATAAGGAAGGATTTTGAGATTTTTTTTGAAATTTCAAATTCCGTATTTCCAGAAGCGATAGTAAGGCCTCCGAAAAGGGTAGGCATTATATATTCTATAAACTTATAAAGATATTTTTTCTTCTCGGATATATTTTGCTGCATAAAAGCATAACCGTGCGGTGAATAAAACATTCTACTTTTATTAACTAGCCCAACAGATGCCAATCTGCCAAGAACGCTAGCTTTCGAAGAATGAAGATGCATGATATCAGGCGCAATCTTTTTCAGAATTTTTCTTGTTTTTAAGATAATATTTATATCTTCCTTAAAAACTATCTCCCTATGCATATCTAATTGATGCAGTATGACTCGGGAATCAATATTCTTATGAAACAGCTCGCTATCAAACTCTACTCTATTTGGACTATAAATTAAATGTACTTCACAATAAGTACCGTGATTTTGCACTAAAAAATTACATAAATCTTTAACATAAGTATACACACCGCCTCCAAAAGCTTCTACAAACTGTATAATTTTAATTTTTCCTTTTTCCAATTGTATCTATAAATTATTTCACTTGTGACTCCGATAACTTCTGTTATTATTTTGATATTGTAATGTAGTAAAAAGTTTTAGATCTTAAATCTTTTAAGTTTACATTGATTATATTTTTTTTCAAAAGCGTGTATTCCGATACAAAAACCGGTTTTTCAAGATATTCAGATCCTATATCTGGAATCTTGTATAACTTTAAAGATTTTCCCCTGAAGCTATTTGGATTAATAATATTTTTAATTTTTACATTGAGATTATAGTTAGTAGCATCATTCAAATTGCCAACAATCAGACATAGGTCATTATTAGAATTGAGATATGAAACAGAAATGAGATTTTTTTGTGATGCATTGCTTGATAATCTCTTATCTAAACTATTAGCATAAAATTTATACACCCACCAGGAAGCTCTAGGATTCCCTTCTGAGTTAAATATGCCATCCATAGAATTGTTCCAACAACTATTTTCACCAGCAATATCCGGGTTATCCCAACACGCTTTGCATCCGCCGGAAGCATTGCTTTTTTCCAGAAAATAAAGATATGTAAATACTGTGAGTGGATTAAATTGTTCCTTAAGTCCCACAATTTCTGGAATATAAATTTTATTTACTCCTAAATTGGGATATTTTTTAAGTAACTCCCTTGCTTCCTGAACATGATTCTGAAGTTTGACAGCATCTGTCTGGGTGCCTAAGTCATGCCAATTTAAAATATCCAATCTAATATTATTTTCATAACAATATTTCAGAAATGAGTCTAAATATTCTTTATCATACGCACTGATAGACGGACCTGTTATTAATGCTTTTTCGCCACCGACTGAACTTCTTAAGGCATCATGAGCTGCTTTAAAAGTTTTGAAATACTCTTCTCTCGTACCGCCCCAGACTTCTTTCAGATTAGGCTCATTCCATACATCAAACACAACTTTATATCCTAATTCCTTATATAGATTTTTAACAAGTGCCGTAAATGGCTTTGGATTATCAGATGGTCTAATCCATCCTCCCCTTTCTTTGTACCAATGTTCTTCATCGTAAATATCGCTTAAAACTAATATGGGAATAATATTATTCTTTAGAAGAATATTAACCTGCTGTTTTCTTTTAGGAGTATTTTCTTTAAGCTTTGCACCAAATCTCCAAAATTTTGGCTTAAGCTCAGAAATATTACTTTTTAAAGTTTCTAATTCGTTAAAATGCAAAAAACCTGAAACTGATTCAAGTTTTTTGCTTTTGACTCCTAAATCAATGGTTATCTCCGGCTTTGTGGTTAAATTCTGACTGTCAAACTTTAATATATTGTAAAACAAAAAAACTAGACAAAAAAAACATTTAAGATTACCCATAATAAAAAGAAATTTAAATTTAAGAAAGATTGTCTACTAAAGTTTTCAATGATAAATCCCAATTAAATCTGCCAATATTCTCTAAACCTTTCTCGGTCAATTGTTCCGCAGCCTCCAGATGATTAAAAAAATAACGGATCCTGTCTGAAAGTTCTCTTGGGGAGAGAGGATTAAAATACAATACAGAATTATTGAGTACCTCCGGCATGCTGGCTTTATCAGATGCGATAACAGGACAACCACAGGC
>JAEXJU010000094.1 GCA_023448955.1 Bacteroidota bacterium | reverse complement strand
CTTCGTGACAGTGCATATCCAGAAGTTTCGTGGCACATATTAGAACAGTCTGGAAAATTATTGGTACCAAACTCACGTCCAAAAAGCTGATAAACCCAGGTTGCTTCATTGCTTGTTCTTCCCGATGTGTAAAAAATAGCTTCATTCGGAGAGTCGAGTACATTTAATTTTTCTGCAATTTTCGAGAAAGCATCATCCCAGCTGATCGGCTGATAATGAGATGCACCCTGAGGAAGGTACATTGGCTCTGATATTCTTCCTAACTGACTGATTTCAAAATCCGTAAGCTTTGCTAAATCGTAAACCGAATTTTCTTTGAAAAATTCTGCCCCTATTTTTTTTGAAGTAGCTTCTTCTGCCAATGCTTTTGCGCCGTTTTCGCAATATTCTCCCAAGTGGGATCGCTCATCGTCAGGATCAGGCCACGCACAGCTGGGACAGTCGAATCCGTCAAACTGATTCATAGAAAATAACGCTCTTCCACCGCGCAGAACAGATGCATTGCGAACAAGTTGTTCCATAGAATGAACGACAGCAGGTGCGCCTGCCGCCCAGTTTTTTGGATCTTTAAGTTTTAAATCACTCAGTATGTATGGTGAATGAGCCGAAGGTAAATTATAGTCGTGCAATTTATTTTTGTCAGATGAAGATTTGTCTTTCATATTGTAAAATTTAAAAGCGAATAGAAATCAGCATTTGATATTGGGATTTGGATAATTATCGCTTTGATCCTCCGCTGAATTATCTATGCATACAAAATCCTTTTCTATTAAGACCTTGACTAGACCAGACTGCCCATCAAATCCCACTCTATCTGTTGAAATCCATTCTTTAACGTTTTCATCAGGCATTTTTAAAGTGATTTGATTTTCGATGAAGGATATAGAAATTTCGTGATCCACAGTACTTTCGATCGTGTAGACCAAAGGACGGTTTACAAATTCTGTAATACAGGACACCGAACCTGTTTGTCCCAGCAAAGCGACTTCTGATTGAGTGAGACGAAATCTTACCGAATTATCTTTAATTCTAATTTTCATTATAAATTTTCTATATTAAAACGACTTCCCAAATGGTAGATATTAAACCGATTTTCCCGAAGAAAACCAATTAAGGTCATATCAAATTCTTTAGCTAGATCAACTGCCAGACTGGAAGGTGCGCCAATTGCGGCAACAGAAGTTATTCCCGCCATTGCAGCTTTTTGGATCAGTTCGAAACTTGCGCGTCCACTGAGAAGCAAAATATGTTGATTGAGAGGTAAAAGCTTAGCTGACAAAGCATAGCCGATCAACTTATCCAATGCATTGTGTCTTCCAACATCTTCACGGATTGCAAGCAGATTTCCTGCCAAATCAAAAATACCGGAAGCGTGAATACCTCCGGTGGCGCTGAAGTTATTTTGAAACGTTCTCAGTTTTTCAGATAATTGATAAAGTGCACTAAGTTTGATATTGTTGAAGTCGTTTTTATGATGAATATAATTACTTACAGTTCTTATAGATTCGATGGAGCCTTTTCCACAAACACCGCAACTAGACGTGGTGTAAAAGTTTCTGTCGGTATTCATCAGGTTTGGCGTAAAATGATCTTCAAGTTCGATTGTGATAGCGTTTTCTGCGGAAGTTTTACAATTGGACTTCAGGTTTTCTATATTTTTAATCTGATTTTTGTTTGTAATGATGCCTTCAGTAAACAGAAAACCCAACGCCAATTCAGAATCATTTCCTGGCGTTCGCATCGTTACCGAAATATTCTTATAAACGTTTGATTCGCCCTCTCTGTATAAGATATTGATTTCCAAAGGTTCTTCTACGGAAATATCATCTAAAAAAGGGCTGCAGATATTCCCGCTGACCCTTACAATCTCTACCTGACTCAGCGATTTATTTGCCATCACTTGGGTATTCATATTTTATTAATGATTGTAGTAAAGTTATAAAATATTAATTTTAATCGGTATATTAAATTTAAATCGATTCAGTTTTAAGCGTATTAATGCTGCCGAAATATTTTCTAACATCTGCAGTAAATCATTATATAATGAATCGTAATTAATTACCAATAAGCTAAAGATTTGAGAAAAGTATACGACAAATTTGCTGCAAAGTATCAAAAAAAACCAAAATAGGTCACGATTTATATGTCCTATTTCGTGTCCCATTCAAAAAATCACAAAAATGGGCCACGAAAAATCAAGGAAAGCCCGACCAATAGGCAGTCTAACGATTGTACATCTTGCAAAAAGTGTTAACAAAAAGCTAATTATTTGCATTAAAGAAAATCATAGCTTAAGCACCCTCCATATTTATCAAATGAAAATTCAGCGATTTATTGGTGTTCAATTTTACTAATAATTTATAATCATTTCTTCATTTTTATTATCAATAAAAATAACGTTTGAATCTCTTATTTCATTTTGTTTTCTCAGGTTTTTCAACGCCTCTGTGTCATAAAAAATCTGATCCAAATTAGCCAAAGGATCAAAGAGTTTGCATTGTTCTTGTTTAGCATTTAAATCTGCAGAAACCGCATCAAAACCGTGTAGTATAATTTTTATTTTTTTAAAATTAGAACCAAACTTGCCTTCTGCTTTGGAAAAACGAATAATCTTTTTTTGCGGATCAAATTCTATTATTCTTTGATAGAAATCACCTTTTTCATAATCCAGAGTTTCGCCGTCGTCTTCATAATAAGAAAAAGTGTTTGGCTTATCACCATTATAGATATGCAGCAGCAAAGTATTATCCGGCTTTTCTTTTGTAGATTGAGTCACATTCTGCAGCGGGATTATAGATGATGCTTTGGCGAATATCGGCAAATGATAGGGGTCCAGCTCCATCAGCTTTTCCTGATTGCCCTCTATTTTTTCATCGGTGAAAATATTATAGAACTGACCTTCGGGAAAATAAATCTTTTTCTGTTTATCTTTTCCTGTTACCGGCGCAATCAGAAATGCATCGCCAAACAAAAACTGATGCTGATAATTGACATTATAAATATTAGAATCGAATGGATAATCTACACACAAAGCTTTGGAAATTGGCATTCCGTTCTGTGACGTTTCGTGGAATTTGGAATATAAATAAGGCATCATCTGATAACGAAACCCAATATAAGACTGCGAAATCAGTTCATTATCTTCGCCGTAACTCCACGGT
>JAEXJU010000378.1 GCA_023448955.1 Bacteroidota bacterium | reverse complement strand
CACAAAAAGAGCTCCACTCAGGTCGGGGCGCGCTTCGCAAGTACCCATTTTCAGAATAAAAGTTTATTTCATAATTATAGATAGATTCAATTTAATTTTAATAAAAAATTAATCAAACAAATGTTTGATTGAATTAGATTTTTGATTTAAATTTGCATCATCAAAAAATAATTATGCCAACAAAAGAAGAACATATTATGATGGTAGCTGAAAAACTTTTCGCTGCCAACGGTTATAATGGAACTTCTGTGAGAGATATTGCAGCAAAGGCTAAGGTAAATGTTTCTATGATTTCTTATTATTTCGGGTCAAAAGAAAATCTTTTGGAAGAACTTTTTAAATGGAGAATGGATGAAGGATTAAACTTTGCTAAAAATATTTTAGAGAATGATGAACTTAGCGAAATCCAGAAACTTGAAAGTTTTGTAGATAATTTTGTGAGCCGCGTTCAGAGACTGAGAGATTTTTTTCTTCTGGTACATACTCAGCAGGTAATAAGCCATAATAAAAGTATTCAGAATTTCTTGAAGGATTATAAGATTAACTACATAGAAATCAATCAGAAGATTGTAGAACAAGGTCTGGAAAAAGGAATATTTACTAAAAGACCATCTTATCACCTTCTTCAGTGCACCATTTCCGGGACTATTTTTAATGCGATGCACGGCATCAAAATGTATAAAGAATATCTGAAAAAACATAATTCAGATTTTGATGAGAAGCATTATGAGAATCAATATTTCCAGGAAGTAAGTTCTCACGTCAAATCTATTGTACGTTCGATGGTTGGCTACGAGAAATAACAACAGTCATTCAATTTAAAAAACAATCATAATAAAGTGAATAAATTTTTAACTACAGCATTTTTATTGATGAGCATTTACTCTGTTTCCGCACAGGAAAAAAGAGTGCTGACTCTGGAAGAAGCTGTGAAATTAGGAATAGAAAACAGCAAAAGTCTAAACATAGATCAAGCCAAAATAGAGCAGTCCACGGCAAACCTTCTTGAAGCTAAAAACAGACAATTGCCAGAACTGAAAGTGTCCGGAAGTTATTTATATCTTCCGATGAAACCGAATGTAGATCTGAAAATTCCCGGGCTTAGTGGAGGCGGTCCGGAAGTAAGTCAGGTATTATATGGCTCGGCTAATCTTTCTGTTCCGATTTACGCAGGTGGAAGAATAAAATACGGAATACAATCTGCCCAATATCTTGTAGAAGCTTCCAAGCTTAGCTCAGAAAATGATAAAAACGCAATTGCTTACAATATTTCTCAGGCTTACAATAATCTTTTCAAGGCCAATGAAGTGGTAAAATTGCTAAAAGAAAATCTCGCATCTTCCCAGAAAAGAGACGAGTCTTTTATCAAGTTGGAAAAAAATGGAGTAATCGCAAGAAATGATCGGTTGAAAGCTCAGCTACAGACTTCTAATATAGAACTGCAATTGATGGAGGCACAAAATAATTACAGCATAGCAAATATTAACATGGATTTGCTTTTGGGACTTCCTGATAATACCGAAATCGAAGTAGATTCTAACTATATAGGAGAAGACGATCTTGGAAAGCCAGATGATTATTATCTGAATCTTGCGAGAGAGAACAGGAAAGATATTCAGGCGCTGGATTACCAGAGAAAAGCGGCAGCACTTGGAACGAAAGCTGCAAAAGCTGAAAATCTACCTTCAATAGCTTTCACGGGAGGTTATGTAGCTGCAGATATTCCAAAGTTTTTAACCATTACCAATGCGGTCAACTTTGGAGTCGGGATTTCTTACAACCTGTCTAACATCTGGAAAAAAAATTCAAGTTTGATGCAGTCTAAGGCGAGAGAGCAGGAGTTGGCAGCTAACAATGATCTATTGAATGATAATGTGACACTGGAAGTAAAACGTGATTATCAAAATGATCTCTATGCGCATAAGAAAATCGATGTTTACCAAAGAGCTTTGGAACAAGCCGAAGAAAATTACAGAATCACACTGAATAAATACAACAACGGTCTGGAAACCATCACCAATCTTCTGGATGCTGATACTGCAAAAATCACAGCCAATGTTAATGTGGTAACTTCTAAAGCAGATGCCGCTCTGGCTCACAAAAAATTATTACAAACAACTGGAATCATAATGTCAGAGGTCAGATGACAGAAGTCGGAAGACAATAATTAGAAATTAATACTTTATAATATAAAACATAATACTAACAACTTCGGACATCGGTCATCTGACGTCCAGCAAAAAAAATAAAAATGGCACAAGATAATATAAAATTCGAACAGGGAGAAGTTCCCGTAAAAAAGAAAAAAAGTCCTGTTTTTTACCTGATTTTAGCCGTAGTAGTTTTGGCAGCAGCATTCTTCGGATTCAGAGAATACCAATATGGTCAGGCTCACGAGGAAACAGATGATGCTCAAATTGCAGCAGACGTTAGTCCGGTAATTTCAAAAATATCAGGTTATGTTGCAGAAGTAAAGGTAAAGGATAACCAATTTGTCAAAAAAGGAGATACATTGATTATTCTTGACAACAGAGACCAAAAAATGGCATTGGAACAGGCAGAAGCTGCAATGGGAACAGCACAGAGCAATGTTGCTTCTGCTCAGGCTGGTTCGCAGGCCGCAAAGACAGGAATCGGGAATTCCAGAGCGGCAGTTCAGACGGCTAATGCGCAGATTGAAGCGGCAAAAGTCAATGTATGGAGAACAGAGCAGGATATGAAAAGATATTCTGAATTGGTAAAAGATCATTCTATCACCCAGCAACAGTATGAGCAGGCTCTGGCAGCTTACCAATCTGCTCAGAAACAGCTACAGGTTTTGGTAGATCAGAAAAATCAGGCCAATGTTCAGACCGGAGTCGTGACCTCGCAGTCTAATGCAACTTATCAGAATGTCGGTATCGCCAATTCTCAGCTAAAACAAAGACAAGTGGATGTAGAAAATGCAAAACTGAATCTTTCTTACACAGTTATAACAGCTAAGGAAAGTGGGTATGTTTCCAAAATTCCTGTTCAGGTAGGACAGTTTATTCAGGCTGGTTCACAACTTTTCAGTTTGGTGATGAGCAACCAGAAATGGGTAGTAGCTAATTATAAAGAAACTCAGGTTGAGAAAATGGTGGAAGGCCAGAAAGTTGAAATAGAAATTGATGCTTATCCTGACCAGAAATTCCAGGGAACAATCACTTCATTTTCTCCGGCTACAGGTTCTGCTTTTGCCTTACTTCCTCCGGATAATGCGAGTGGGAACTTCGTAAAAGTGGTGCAGAGACTTCCGGTAAAAATCACTTTTGACAACCTTAATCCGGATATTATGAAAAAACTCCGTGTCGGGATGAATGTTCAAACCGTCGTTTCATTAAAATAAAAATAAGGAAGCTGGAAGAGGAAAATAAGAGTATTAACTTCTGACATCCGACCTCTGACTTCTAACTAACAAATTATGCAAGACGATTCATTAGTAGAATATGGCTTTCGCAGGGTAATTATTACCATTACTGCTATCGTTTGTGCACTTTTGGAAATTGTGGACTCCACGATTGTGAATGTGGCACTAAACGAGATGAAAGGAAACTTAGGTGCCACGCTGTCCGAGGTGGGCTGGGTAATTACGGCCTATGCTATCGGTAACGTGATTATTGTTCCGATGACCAGTTGGCTTTCTCAGCAGTTTGGGCGCAGAAACTATTTTGCCGCATCTGTCATTATATTTACTGTTTTCTCTTTTCTTTGTGGTAATGCTACCAATATTTGGGAGCTTGTTTTTTTTCGATTATGTCAGGGTATTGGTGGTGGAGCACTTTTGGTAACTTCACAAACCATTATTA
>JAEXJU010000338.1 GCA_023448955.1 Bacteroidota bacterium | reverse complement strand
CAATAATTCCACCCATATCGCGCAATCTAAGTTGTCTTGCGATTTCAGTCGCCGCCATTTTATTGACATTAAGACCGTGGGTTTTATTCGTATTGGCAGATGAGATATTGTTTCCTGAATTGACATCCACCACGTGAAGTGCTTCCGTATGCTCGATAACGAGATAAGCACCCTTAGAACTCGGGATGTTTACGTGTTTTCCAAAACTCTGCTTGAGCTGTTTCTCTACATTATAATATTCCAGAAGCGGAATATGAGAATCGTAGAACTGGACAATATTCTTGCGTTCCGGTGCAATGACCTCGATGTAAGCCTTCATATCATCCACCATTTTTTCATCGTCACAAATGATGCTCACGAAATCCTGGTTGAAGTTGTCTCTCAGAATCGAAGATGCTTTGTCTTCCTCGCTAAGAATCTTGCTAGGAACTTTATTTTTCTGAATATTCTTGAAAGTGGTTTCCCATTTTTTGATGAGCTGATTCATATCATTATGAAGTTCAGCCACCTTCTTCCCTTCTGCAACAGTTCTGATAATCACTCCGAATCCTTCCGGACGAATACTTTCAATAAGGGTTTTCAGTCTAGTTTTCTCTTCGGCACTTTCTACCTTTTTGGAAACTGAGATTTTGTTATCAAAAGGAATCAGAACCAGAAAACGACCTGTAAGTGAAATCTGTGTCGATATTCTCGGTCCTTTTGTAGAAATAGGTTCCTTTGTAATCTGAAGTAGAACCAGATCTCCTGCAGTAAGCACTTTATCAACCGTTCCCATCTTATTGATATCATTGGATTTCTCAAAATTCTTGAGACTTGGGGACTGTTGTTTTTTGGAGATTGTATCTTTCAGAAATTTCTGATAAGAGAGAAATTGCGGACCAAGATCCTGATAATGCAGAAAGGCATCCTTATCTGTACCGATATTGACAAAAGCGGCATTCAGATTAGGCGCCAGTTTTTTGATTTTTCCGAGGAACAGATCACCTACCACAAAGTCTGATTTGGTCTCCTGCTCGTGTAGTTCGAAAAGACGGCCATCTTCCAATAAAGCAATTTTTGAAGCATCTCCATCATTGGAAATAATTAGTTCTTTCTTCATAACTTCATAAAAAGGTTTTATTAAAATTAGGGTATAAATATAAAACAAAAATATAGCTGGCAAAATGCCAACTATATTTAATATGTTTAAGACTCAAAAAGGCTAAATTATTTTTTCTTTTTGTGTCTGTTTGCTCTTCTTCTTTTCTTTCTTTTGTGAGTTGCTACCTTGTGTCTTTTTCTTTTCTTTCCGCTTGGCATAATTTATATTTTTTTATACTGTTAATATTCGCATTAATTATTTCACTGCAACTTTGGTCTTCACTTTCTCCACAAAAGTTTTTGAAGGTTTGAAAGCAGGAATGTTATGAGCAGGGATTTCTATCGCTGTATTTTTAGAGATGTTTCTACCCGTTTTAGCTGCTCTTGTTTTGATAATAAAAGAACCAAATCCTCTTAGGTAAACATTATCTCCATTATACATAGAGGTTCTGATTTCCTGCATAAAAGCTTCGATAACTTTCTGTGTATCATTCTTTTCTACTCCCAGCTTGTTCGAGATGGTATTTACCAATTCTGCCTTTGTCATTTTCTAATTTTCTTTATATTTTTGGTGTGCAAATATAAAACATATTTTTGAAAACAAACAAACAAAATGCTGATTTTCTTCACATTGGAAAAAAGCTTACGAAGTGGTATGATGCCAATGCCAGACAACTTCCCTGGAGGGAAAACCGGAATCCTTATTATATCTGGATTTCCGAAATCGTATTACAGCAAACGCAGGTAAAACAGGGACTTGGTCATTACCTTAGATTTATTGAGCGGTTTCCGACCGTAGAAGAACTTCACAAAGCATCGGAAGACGAGGTTTTACTTTACTGGAAAGGGCTTGGCTATTACTCCAGGGCGATCAATCTTCATAAAGCTGCCCACCAGATTGTGGAAGAATTTGGAGGGAATTTTCCAGACAGCTATAATGAAATTCTGAAACTGAAAGGTGTAGGAAAATATACGGCTGCAGCCATTGCCAGTATTTGTTTTGATGAAAAAATCCCTGCTGTTGATGGTAATTTTTATAGAGTTTTGTCAAGGATTTTTGCCGATGATTTTGACATCTCCAGTTCCAAAGCTTTCCAATATTTCTCCGATTTGGCCCTGCGAATGATGCCGGATGAAAAACCAGGCGAATTTAATCAGTCCATTATGGACATCGGTTCGGAAATATGCAGACCTAAAAATCCGCTTTGTATGTTCTGTCCCGTGAATGAAGATTGTATGGCGTTCCAAACCGGAAAAATTTCGGAATTTCCTGTAAAAACAAAAAAGGTTAAAGTTTCGGATTTGAACCTGAAATATTTTTTTGTAAAGCATCAGAATCAATTTTTGATAAAACAAAGAGGTAATGATTTCATCTGGAAAAAGTTATATGAATTTCCGACATCAATTTCAGAAAATTGGAAGGATTTTATCATCAATTCAAAAATCATCAACCATAAACTGACCCATAAAAATCTATCTATTGAAATTAACACAGTAAATATTGAATCTCAAAAAGAC
Organism: Bacteroidota bacterium; assembly: GCA_023448955.1. Lineage (GTDB taxonomy): Bacteria > Bacteroidota > Bacteroidia > Flavobacteriales > Weeksellaceae > Epilithonimonas. The sequence goes on along the minus strand of JAEXJU010000338.1, from coordinate 4,148 downwards.
TTTGAACAATTTGCAAAGGAGAACAATTTTATCATCGTTAATAAAACTGAAGCCCACGAAAAATCTTTTCCAAAACCGTTGCAGACTTTATATGAGGGTTTCTGAGTTGAAGAGTTGAGCGTTTGAAGGTTTTAGAGTTTTAGAATTTTAATATTATAATTCATCATTTATGATTTATCAATCATCATTTATAATCTCTGCTGTATGTAACAATTAATTTCTATATTTGCAGCACTTTGGTTTTCGGATGTTTTATCCGGAATTAAAAGGGAACGGAGTGTAATTCTCCGACTGTCCCCGCAACTGTAAATCGCAATAAGGTATTTTGCAATCTTTGCCATTGTCCCGATTATCGGGATGAGAAGGCGCAAAATCAGCGAAAGTCAGGAGACCTGCCAATGCTAATTTTTAATAAATGCTTTCGGAGGAAAGGCAGGTTATGAAGAAACTGATTTTTACAACTTTTTTCATTTTTTCATTGGGTCAATTTTCCGCTCAGGAATCTTTGATTGATACCGTATTTATTGATAATCAATTCAGTAAAGTTTCCAAAACGGGAAAAATATCCAATCTTGATTCGGATAAAATTCTTCAGAATGCTACTTCTTTATCAGATTTACTAAGATTTCAGTCCAATATTTACATCAAAGAAAACGGAAGAGGCGCCACCTCATCACCAAGCTTTCGCGGCACTACAGCGCAACAAACCGCTTTCGTATGGAATGGAATAAATATCAATTCTGTTTTTCTTGGGCAAGGCGACATTAATACTTTGAGTCCGCTCAGTTATGAAAATGTCGGAGTTAAATATGGCGGCGGAAGTGTGATTTACGGAAGCGGAGCGATTGGAGGTTCTATTCACCTCAACAATATTCTGGATTATAACAAAGGTTTTAGTGGAAATTTATTTTCGGAATATGGTTCTTTTGCAACAATAAATGCTTTGGGTCAGGCTAAATTCAGCAATGAGAATTTTAGTTTTAATGTGAATATCAACCGTTCTCAAAGCGAAAATGATTATGAAGTGGAGGAAAAATATTACAAAAACAGAAATGGTGCTTATGAAAACTCGACGTTCAATCTTGGTGCAGCCTACAAAATATCTCCAAACAATGAGTTTTACTGGCAAACACAATTGTATGACGGTGTACAAAACTACGCGCTTCTATCAGAATTTTCGACACCTACAAAGTATGAAACCCAGACTTTCCGTAGCCTTCTTGGTTGGAAATTAAAAAACAGAAAACTCAGCAACGAATTCAAAATCGCTCATCTAACGGATGATTATCAATATTTTGCGAATTCTAACAGAGCCGATTCTAAAAGCGGAGGTTCCTCAGGACAATATATTTTAAAGACAGATTTCAATTATCAATTCAATAAAAATTCGTCGGTCAATACTATTTTAGAATATAATTATCTGACTTCTGAAAGTTTCAATACCCAAAGATTGCCAGCAAACAGAAATCAAGGTTCCATTGCTGTTTTATACCGGAACAGTGATATTAAAAATTTGTTTTTGGAAGCTGGTATCAAAAAAGATTTTGTGGAAGATTTCAGTAGTCCATATTTATTTTCTGCCGGAGCAAACTATCAGGCAAAACCCTGGTATCAGCTAAAACTTAATCTGTCAAAAAACTTCAGAGCACCTAGCTTTAATGATTTGTATTGGGTACAGGGAGGCAACTTGAATTTAAAATCTGAAACCTCTCATCAGGCAGAATTATCTCAAATTCTGAAATCAAAATATTGGAAATTTTCCGTCACATCCTACTTTATGGCCATAAAAGATATGATAAGATGGCTTCCAAATATGACCGGAATGTATGAAGCGACCAATACGGACAGAGTCAAATCCTGGGGATTGGAAACGCAAATTGGATATGATTATACGAACAATAATCATCAGGTAAAAACCAATCTGTCCTACGCCTACACACAATCTACGGATGAAAAACTGAAAAAACAATTGCCTTACGTTCCGTTTCACAACCTCAGCGGCAATGTTTCCTATCGTTATAAAACCTATGAGCTATTTGTCCAGGGTATTTGGAATGGGAAAGTTTACAGTGATTCTGAGGAGTCGGAGAAATTGGCACTGGAATCATTTTCAGTTTTCAATGCCGGAGTCTTTATAGAAATTATCCGAGGAGCGAAATTAGGAATTAAGGTCAATAACCTAACAGACCAGATTTACAGAACCGTTTTTGGCTACTATATGCCGAAGCGGAATTTTGCCATCAATTTGAATTTAAATTTTTAATCTATATATATTATGAAAATCGGAAAATTACTAACAGGCTTTTTTGCCGCCTCATTACTACTGACAACCGCTTGTAACGATGATGAAATATTTAATAATGATGTTGCCAAAGGTGCTTATGAAGGTGGAATCCTGATAGGTGTGGAAGGCGGTTTCAATAAAAATCAGGCGGAAGTTTCCTATCTGTCTGAAGATTTATCAACCTTGTCAGAAAATATTTTTGCCGCTAATAATGCACAAAAACCTTTGGGAGATGTTTTACAGACAATTGCTTTCAAAGACGATAAAGCTTTTCTTGTTGTCAATAACTCCAATAAAGTAGAAGTAGTGGATCGCTACACTTTTAAAAAAACGACAACATTCCAAGCTGAACAAGCCAGAGGTATTGCTTTTGCAGGCAATTACGTTTATGTTTCCAGCAACGATTTCTTCAGCAAATACGAGGTTAATGTTTACAATGCTTCTACTTTTGCTCCGGTTAAAAAACTGTCTTTTGACAGATATGCGGAAAAAATTGTCAATGTAGGAGACCAGATTGTGGTGCAGACCGATGGTTCAGCTTATGAAATGACACCACCTTACAATGAGATTCCATCAGGACACACCATTACCACAATCAATTCCGCAACCAATACTGTGGATAAAACCATCACGCTTACTGACAACGGAATCATCAGTGATTTGATTTCCGCCAATGGTTTTGCTTACGTCCTTTCCTCGGACAATACAGATTCTTACATCTACGAAATCAACACAAAAACCGGAACTTTCACCAGTTTTAAATTGACTGGCATCAAAGCTGGCAAATTGAGATTTGCGGGAAACAACCTGTATTTTGCAGATTCCGAGGGAAACATTTACAGCAAAGGAACAGCAGCTAACGCAACAGCAACAAAACTGTTCAAATACACAAAGACAGCGGGATTATACCTGTACGGTCTCAACATTATTGACGACAAGATTTTCATTTCTGATGTCAATTTCAACGGACCAAGTAAAATCTATATCTACTCTTTGCAAGGAAGCTTGATAAAAACATTTTCTGCTGGTGTTGGCGTGAATGCTTTCTACAAGAATTAATTTTCATCATTTGTGTTTTTGGTCCTGTCGGAATTTTTTCGGCAGGGCTTTTTTTTAATCTGGATTGAGCATAATATTTGCTTCTGACAGAACAATTAAACTTAAATTTGTAAAAATATTTGAAATGAGGGAAAAAATCGTCATCGTGGGCGGAGGTTTTGCTGGTCTTCAACTTGCGCGCCATCTCAATAACAATCCAAGATACAAAGTAATGGTGATAGACAGAGTAAATCATCATATGTTTCAGCCTTTGTTCTATCAGGTTGCAACAGGCAGGATTGAACCGTCCAACATTTCTTTTCCATTCAGAAAAATTTTTCAAAAGTCCAAAAACATCCAATTCAGGATGACGGAAATAGAGAAAATCATCCCTTCAGAAAATAAGATCATTGGCAAAGATGGCATTTTTTCTTACGACAAATTGGTAATCGCAACAGGTTGCAGAACCAATTTTTTTGGCAACCAGAAGATGCAGAATCTGGCGCTCGGAATGAAGAATACACAGGAAGCCATCAGTATCAGAAATCATATTTTGATGACTTTTGAAAAGATGATTATCGAAAGAAAAGCCAGTGATGATGGCAATTGGAATCTTGTCATCGTAGGAAGCGGACCAACTGGTGTAGAACTAGCCGGTGCTTTTTCCGAGATGAAAACCAACATCCTGCCGAGAGATTATCCTAGGATGAATTTTGACGATCTCAAGATTATTCTCATCAGTTCCGGCGACAAGCCATTGGAAGCGATGAGCAAAGAATCCCAGGATGCAGCAGAAAAATATCTGATTCAGCTGGGTGTCAAATTC